>JBBSRP010000222.1:0-4836 GCA_038242935.1 Flavobacteriales bacterium | reverse complement strand
CATTTGACAAAATTCCTGTATCAATTGATAGATACGGAAACAACAGCAGTAACTCAATACCATTAGTGCTTTCTGATCATTTTTCAAATGGTGATAGACAGAACCTAAAGATGTTCGTTTCAGGATTTGGAGCAGGTCTTTCTTGGGCTTGCGGAAGTTTTTCATTAGACACCTCTGCAATTTTACCAATTACTGTGTCTGATGAATTTTTTGTAGATAATTTATAAAATAAAAATACATATATAATGAGTGATTTAGAAAAATATAATGAAGTTTTTGTTGAAACTTTCGCTGTAGATGTTGAGAAATTAAATGATGATTTCTCCTCAGAAACGGTAGATAATTGGGATTCTGTATTACAGTTAAGTCTAGTTACTTCTATTGAAGATGCTTTTGATGTTATGTTTGAGCCAGAAGATATTATGGACTTCAAATCTTATGCAAAAGGAAAAGAGATATTAGCTAAATACGAAGTGGAAATTTAAAAAAATGAAAAGATTATCAGAGAAAGTAGCTCTTGTTACTGGTGCAAATAAAGGCATCGGATTTAGTATCGTAAAAAAATTTTTAAACGAAGGTGCTATTGTCTACGCTGGTATTAGAGATTTGGATGCAGCATCAACAGAATTGACCGAACTGCTTAATCAGTTTTCAGAAAAGCTTCAAGTGGTTTCTCTCGATGTCACTAATGCTACTTTATGTAAAGATGTCATTTTATCAATTAAAAAAGAGCAAAGTCGACTAGATATTCTTGTAAACAATGCTGGAAAGATTTCTTATGAATTAGTGCCATTTATCAATTACGATGTTTTCGAAGAAATGCTGCAGACTAATGTTGTTGGATTAGTGCGTCTTAGCTCGCTAGCATCAAGAGTAATGAGTAGGCAAAAGAGCGGTTCAATTATCAATATTTCTTCGATCGTTTCTGTAAAAGGTGCAAAAGGCCAAGCGTCTTATGCTGCTACAAAGGGAGCTGTAAATTCGTTTACACTATCATTGGCAAAAGAATTGGCCGCAGATCAAATCAGAGTAAATGCTATAGCACCGGGAATGGTAGCAACAGAGCGTCTGTCAAATGTTATGGCGGAGAAATTTGAGCATGTAAAAAATGATATTGGCTTTGGACGCTTGGCAGAACCAGCTGATGTTGCTAATATGTGTCTTTTTTTAGCGTCAGATGAATCTTCTTATATTACGGGACAAATTATGACAATAGACGGAAGTTTAAAAATTTAATGAAACTATGATTTATAATTTAGACACTGCTAATTCTTCTAGTACAGCTTTTATCGACGACAATGGAATTACTCTTACTTATGGAGAATTAACTCATTTTATTAAGGCGCATGCAAATTTATTACCACGGAGAAGTTTAATCTTCATTTTGGGTGATAATGTTACTCCAGTAGCATCTTTTTTCTGCGCCTGTATAGAAAACGGCTGGGTGCCACTTATGCTAAATCCTGCTATAGAAGATTCTTTATTAGATGTCTATCTTAAAATATATAAACCTCAAGCAATTTTTAGTTCAATTAAAAAAAGTTTTAAGCAAGAAGTATTACTGGACCTAGAAGGATACAAGTTGTACTCATATAATCAAGAAAAAATTGAATTGTACGACAACTTAAGTTTGCTTTTACCTACCTCTGGCAGTACTGGCAGCCCAAAATTAGTTAGACATTCATACGAGAATTTAAGTTTTAGCGCCAATAGCGTTTCGACATTCTATAACTTATCGAGCAATGATGTAGGACTAGCATTACTACCTATCTATTATACGATGGGTTTGTCTATAATAACTAGCCATTTGCAGGTTGGGGCAAAAGTCGTTTTGACTAATTATGCTTTAACAGATCGCAATTTTTGGACATTACTAAAAGAACAAGCAATTACTGTTTTGACGGGCGTGCCCTATACATTTGAAGTTTTATTTAAAATGCGTTTTGAGAGAATAACACTTCCAAGTCTGAGAATTATTACGCAGGGAGGTGGAAAATTATCAGAGAGTTTATGGAGTTCCTTGGTGACTTACGCCCAAAATAAAAATGCTGAATTTATAGCTACGTACGGTCAGACTGAAGGAACGGCAAGGATGGCATATTTAGAACCATCAAAAGCGTCTCTAAAAAGAGGTAGTATTGGAAAAGCAATTCCAGGCGGATCATTTGAAATATGGGATGAAAATGAAATGCTTATCACAGAAAGTGCACAGGAAGGTGAACTAATATATAAAGGAAAAAATGTAACCCTTGGCTACGCAGAAAATCAAGCAGACTTAAAATTGGGAGATTTGCGAAAAGGCATTTTAAAAACAGGCGATGTTGTAACGAGGGATGCTGAAGGATTTGTTTTTATAGTTGGAAGGATGAAGAGATTTCTCAAAATTTATGGCTTGCGAATATCTTTGGACGAAATCGAACTACTGATCAAAAATAAATTTGATATCGATTGTTACGCTGCTGGTGATGATACAATACTAAAAGTTTATGTAACTGATGCTGGTATTTTACCTGAAGTAAAAACATGGTTATCAACTACAATCAATTTATATCATCAAGCTATCGAAGTTTTATATATCGAAGAAATACGAAGAAATACTTCTGGAAAAATCATTTTTACTCAATGATAGTTCATAGTTTGTTATCACCATACCGACTTGCCAATAATTATTTAATTGAATTAGAAGCAGGCATTTTTATTGGAGTCGATGTGGGTAATATTGATATTGAAAAAATTACTTCTATTGTTGAGGCTAAGAATGGTAAGCTGATTGCCTACTTCCTCACTCACGCACATGGAGACCATTCGGTGGGAATACAGGCGATGTGGGATTTGTATAAGATGCCTATTTTTTGCTCTGCAAGTGCTGCAGTAGATATAAATAATCCCCGAAAAAACTTCTCAATATACTCCGATGAAATACCCACTTTCAATTACGACTTGCCTTTTACAATTGTAGAAGACGAGGAAGAAATAAGTTTTGGGTCAAACACCTTTAAAATATTATTGACCCCCGGACATAGTCCTGGATGTATAGTAATCCTATATAAAGAAGTTGCTTTTACAGGCGACTTTATTATGGCCGATTATAAAACACCATTAACTCTACCAAATAGTTCCAAATCAGACTACAAAAATTCTTTTGATGCTTTCAAAAGCTTTATAAATAACAAAAAGCTACTTTTTTATCCAGGCCACGGTTCAAAATTTAGCGACATTCCCGATTATTAATCGACGTTATAAGCTAATATCGTAATATTTACCTTATCATTTATAGTTAAAAGTACGTTTTGACTGATTTTTCGGTACATTATAGAAATGTTACTATTTTACTTGAATTTACATCATTATTTAAAGATTTTAAACATACTTTTCGCCTCTGAGATTAAGCCTGTAAATAGGGTATTAAAAAAAGAAAAGTATCGCAACTTTGAGCAGTTATGTTAAGCATGCTTTTGTTGCATAAGGTCTGTAGCTAATTTTAGATATTAGATTTCACGCTCTTCTTTTATTAAAATGACTTCCTTTTTAGGAATCTAAAAAAAAATTATCTTGGTCAGAACAATAGAAATTATGGTTATATTAGGTATACATGGTATTTAATGCCGCCAAAAATTTTTATTTAGAAAGTTTCATAAAGATTAATTAAGAAATGTTGGATCAAAAAACAGTTAGAAATTTAGTTCATAGAACGAAATTGTTGGGTCAATATTATCGACCTTATGGAAGGAGAGCCACTCCAGAAATTGTGTATGTTATTGATAATTACAAAAAAGATCATGGGGGTCTGGCAGACAGATTAAAGCAAATTTTGGGTATGTATGCCTACTGCAAGTTTAAGAATATTAAGTTCAAATTAATTTTCAATATCCCTTTTGAATTATCAGACTATCTTCTCCCTAATTATGACTGGACTTGCATCGAAGGATTGTCCAGAAATATATTTTTTACAAAACCTGTGTATTTGGGGTATATTACGGAAGCTGAGCAGCTAAAAAGGCTGTCTATACCTAATAAACAGTTGCATGTTTATGCTAATTCTAATTGGTCCACCTATTTAAAAATATCAAATTATAAGGTGAGCGATCTTTTTTTTGAGCTATTTAAACCATCGGAATTATTGTCATCAGAGGTGCAGAAATATCGCGATAAATATAAAAAATGGGATTCAGTAGTATTTAGGTTTCAAAATCTACTAAATGACTTTAATGAACCAGCAAGTGTAGCTTTCAAAAAGAAAATAGGTTTGACAAGTTTGGAGAAAGAAGAACTTATTAATAAATGCTTAGATTTCGTTGCTGATTATGCAGCAAAGTCTCCTATTCCAGTTCTTGTGTGTACGGACTCAAAAATCTTTATCGATAAAGTTAAATCTATAGAAAATGTTTTTATTATTCCCGGTGATTTAGTTCATATGAATTTTACAAAGGATAAATCAACTGCAGTTCATTTTAAACCTTTTCTTGATTTCTTTATGATTATGAATTCTAATAAAGTCTTGAGAGTAGGAACTGATTTTATGTATCCGTCGGGGTTTCCGTTGCTTGCGTCGCAGGTTGGAATGGTAGATTTTGAAATAGTAGTATTCGAATAGTTATAATATATTGTTTCTTACCCCTGAAAATTATAAGAAAGGAGGCAATTGATCAGTTGTGGTGATTTTTTTTTATAGACGAATTGTTACTTAATTAACGTCTGAGAGAGCAGCAAAGATTATTTTACTTCCATTTACAGATTAAACTACTGCAGCTTTATTTCTGTTATTTTACTATTAATTTTATATACAAATTTATGCCGTTGCTACATAAGACTGAAAGCAGTCGATATTCAATAGCT
>JBBSRP010000221.1:0-4884 GCA_038242935.1 Flavobacteriales bacterium | reverse complement strand
GTGATTTCATAAACTTGCGAATTCAAATCATCTGAGTAGAAACATCCATCACTATCTCTAAAAGTCTGTCCGCCATCTTCGTTGAAAATTGCCTTGTTCATAAATATATATCCGTCAATATAAAAAACCTTTTTGTTCTCATTCAGCACTACCATTGGAACGCGAAGGCTGTAAGTATTCATTCTAAAAAGATAATTGCCTATCTGATATCCCCAAAATTTATTGGTGTCAATCACTTTAACTTTCGGTTTTCCTCTATCTGTTAAACCATTGTCAATAAAAATCTCATTTTTCCCCCAAGAATCATTTCCATAATCGGTGATTAGTCCATAGTCTTGTCCCTTTCCAGACTTATAATCATTATAAGTTTCGAATACGATGAGGTTTTTGTCAGAAACACTTTGGGCATTAGCTGCAAAAAATGTAAACAAGCACGCAACGAGTAGTATATTTTTCATATTAATAAATGGTTTTATTTTGATTTTTAAATTTTCTATATAAGCGTGTAGTTCGTAGCCAAACAATTCTATCCCACTGCTAATTTAAGACCTCTTTTATTTAGTCGGTCGTGCTCAAAAGGTCTCATTATCGTGGAATTCGAAAGGAGACCGCTCGAATATGTTGCTGAATAAGTTAATCTGTCAGAATAACGCAAAGGAAAAAAAATGTTTGTTTTTATCGGCATATTTTTCAACGGTTTCAATATATTGTCGGTTACTATATAAGTTTTAATTGGGCATACTGTTTCGGGATAAATAGTCCTCTTGATTTTTGGCGGGGATCGTGACTTGAAATCTTTTACGGCAAATTAAAAGGGATTGAATCAGAATCGATTCTCTTGATAAAAAGCAGGAGAGGTAGTTGAAGCAAGGCTTTTTTTTTGGTTTTTCAAGTATAAAGAAGCCTTAGCTGTTAGGAGAAGTTGCTTTATGTGATACAACTCAAGTATTCTTCAGCCGTCATAATTGGAATTGTAGAGTTCTTAAAGTCTTTACTATTTCGAGTTATAATAATTGAAGAATTAGATTGTAAAGCACTATAATATTGAACAGCATCTTCAAAATCTTTGAAACTTGAATTTAATCCTTTTTCGATAGTTTTTTCATCCACTTCACAAACTTCACATATTATTTTAAACTTTCGAAGTTTATTTAAAACTGATTCAGAAGTTTCAAATTTATTTAAAACATAATCTATTGTAGTGAATGAAAGAGGCGATACAATCAAAGTGATTTTCTTCTGATCCGCCAAAGTTGCAACTTTAGCAATTGAATCATAAAAGGGAATTCGATCTCCTAACAAATCTAGTATTACATTAGTATCTAAAAATATTCTACTCATTTGTATTTTTGTTCTAAATAATCAGCACGATCTTTTTTATAATCATAATCTGAGGGAATTTTAATTCCTGAAGACAGGCTTTTTACAAAAGGAGAAATTTGTAAATCTTTATTTGGTTTGTCTGAAGTTAAAGAATTAAGATAATTTTCTATTAATCTCGACAAACTTAATTTATTTTCAGATGCGTATTGTTTAGCTCTTTCAATTATCTCTTGATCAAGCTTTAATGTGAGTTTAGTATCCATATCTAAAGTTTTATACGTACAAATATATGGATTTTTGAACGTAATAAATATGCATTATGTTTTTTTGCAATTTCTCCTAAGTTACTTATATGTCTTACAGTTAAGCGCACTTATGCGCCAAAGTGATGGAAAACACGAGAAAGCCATCTTATTACTTTATAAAATAAGAGGACTATTATTGCTCTTGATCCCGATACCGATCGGGACTATAACTCTTTTACGACAACTCCTTAGGAATGGACTCACAACCGGCTTTCTCAATAAAAATCGGGACAGGCTGTACAACCAAGGCTTCATTACTTCATCCGTTGGCTATCGCTCGGGTGTTGGCTTTTCACGCCTTACGTAATCTTAGCTGTTTGTAGCTGACAATCTATTTATTACGTTTTATTCTTATTGGACGTTGTCTTGTGTCAAAAACATCAAAGATTTCAATTCTACTCATTTCTAAATTTATCCAATAAATAATTTTGTAGTTTTTAAAAACAAGATAACGAAAGTTTCTTTCGTCATTTTATAATAATTCTTCTCCTTGACCAATTGTTGGTTGATTTTTGAGCTTAGAGGTTTCCTTTGTGATCCCAATAGTTAAACTTTTTGCAACTTTTATAGTTGTTTTTTCTTTATAGTAATCAAAAATATTTTTTAGTTCTTGCTTTGCGAAATCTGTCCAATAGATTTCTAACTCCATTTTTCTATTTCTGAAATAAGTTTACTATTTTCAGTTAAATTTCCATTGTTGGAATCTGTTGTAGATTTTTCAATTCTTTTATTAAACTCTGTCATTGTCATAGGTTTAAAATCAGAATCAATTTTGGACTCTTTCTGCAATAGTTTTTCAAAATGAGAAATCACTTCTTCATTATCTAGCTTAAGAAAAGCTTGTATAAATTCTATTTTTCTAGTTTGTAAGTCCATAATAAAATATTTTTATCAAAATTACAAATTTTCTAAAACATCGCGTTACTATTCGCATTTTTTTGCTTGCTGCCAACTCTCTTATAAGCCTTACTCGCTCATACACAACTCACCGTTGCCTCATATATGCGACGTTTGTGATATAATATTCGAATGTCAATATATGCAAAAAGTACTTCAAAATACCAAAATCTGTAAATTTCCGCCCTCATCGGAGATGTTTTTAATTATTGATCTTAATCGATTATATGCTTCTGCGAGTTAGGCGTTATGCTGAGAAGGAATTTTTTAAAAATAGTGAAGAGAAATTCTTACGCTTACTTATTCACCAAAATGATGGAAAACACTCAAAAACCATCGACCACATTACTCCATAAAAAAGGAGGGCTATTATTCCTCTTGAGCCCGATAACTATAACTCTTTTACAACAATTCCATATGGGATGGAATCATCCCGCTAAGAATCGAGACAGGCTGTACAACCAAGGCTTCATTACTTCGTCCGTTCGCTATCGCTCGGGTGTTGGCGTTTCAAGCCCAACGAAGCCTTAGCTGTTATAGGGCGTTTTTAGATAATAATATTGCCCATTTATCTTGTAAAACTTCATCTTCTTCAATTCCTGAATAGGCTAATAATGGACACAATAATTTTAAAGATATTTGTTTAGTTGAAATGTTATTTTTTTCGCAAAATAATCTCGCTTTATTAAGCATCGTCACTTGATTTTTAAACTTCCAAAGAGTTACTTGATCTCTTAATAATAGACCTGTTTCTTCAATTGCTGGCATAACTAACTTATCGAGAAAATCTTTAGCGATATCAATACCTTTTTCTAAAGCTGTTGAAGTGATGTTTATCTTTTTTTCCATTATATTATCAAGTTTTTTAGTTTTCGTGGGCTAAAATACCTTATAACTCACTTTATGTCTCACATTATCACACATACACAACTCACCGTTGCTTTATATATCCGACGTTTATCACATAATATTCCAATACCAAGATATACAAAATACCACTTTAAAAACGCTATAAAATATAGATACTACAAGGGTCAAAAAAAACCTTGCAGGAAATCAAAACAGATTAGCTACCATTATTATTCTCTAAATAAAAACCAACCATCATTCAGACTTAATTTTCCGTGGAACCTTGCGAACTTTGGGGTAAAAAGATCCCCCCTCATTAATCATCCAATTCGAGAAATACTCCATTTTACCAATCAAAAACCTCATTTCAATGCTACCACAAGTCTGCGTGAGGGATGGTCGTGAAAATCCTTTCTTGTGGCTTTGCGGAGCAAAAGCTACAAGAAAGATTGGGAACAGACAGCCCAGCCCAAAGGGACACGCCCAAATAAAAAAACGTCAATAACGAAAAAAGCCATCTCTTTCGAAACGGCTTCTTCCTATAATCTTTTAATCTTTCAATTTTTAAATCTACCTAACTGGATTATTCTGAATCAAATCCAGGTATAAATTCACCTTATTCTTAAGATCGCGTCTGTGGGTAATGAAATCCAAGAAGCCGTGGTCTAGCAAAAACTCAGAAGTTTGAAAGCCTTCTGGCAAATCTTTTCCAGTAGTATCCTTGACAACTCTAGGGCCCGCAAAACCGATAAGTGCTCCCGGCTCCGAAATATTGATATCGCCCAGCATCGCATACGACGCAGTAGTACCGCCAGTTGTAGGATCGGTGCTTAGAGAAATATACGGAAGTCCCGCCGTAGCAAGTTGGTATAATTTGGCCGAAGTCTTGGCCAATTGCATCAGTGAATAGGCAGCTTCCATCATTCGAGCACCTCCAGATTTGGAAATCATCATAAACGGAAGTTTGTTTTTGATTGCATAATCAACGCCGCGAGAAATTTTCTCTCCCACAACAGCACCCATAGATCCACCGATAAATGCAAAATCCATGCAGCAGATTACGATTTCTTTCCCTTTAGATTTACCAACTCCAGTGCGCACAGCGTCTTTGAGTTTGGTTTTATCTTGAGCATCGCGCAAACGATCTGAATATTTTTTAGTGTCAACGAAATCCAAAGGATCTTTAGATGTCATTTTTGCATCTAGTTCTTTAAATTCATTATTGTCAAATAAGATTTCGAAATATTCTTTACTTCCTATTCTTACATGAAAACCGTCTTCAGGACTCACATAAAGATTTCTCGCAAGCTCTTCTGCATCTACAATCGTCCCAGTTGGAGATTTATACCATAATCCTTTTGGAACGTCTTTCTTATCTTCGGTTGCGGTTGTAATACCTTTTGCAGTTCTTTTAAACCAAGCCATATATTATTTGTTCAAGTGAATTCGAATTCTTTGTTTGCCTCATTTTAATACTGTGAGACTATGCAAACTATAAAGTCTGCACATT
>JBBSRP010000220.1:0-4983 GCA_038242935.1 Flavobacteriales bacterium | reverse complement strand
CAAAAAGCCACAATAGAAAAAATTTTAATATAGATTTACAGTCAAAGATATTTCTTGCTTTAAGTGTCGCTTTCGAGAATATTGCAGAGAATCAGAAAGCTTTTTTGTACCTCAAGAAACATTTGGCACTTCGTGATAGCATATCTGTTATCAATAATAAAAGACTAGGACAGGCAGAATACAATAAATTCAAAGAAAGTGAAAAGCTCAAAACTATTGAGCAGATGCACCGAGAAAATGAGCAACAGAAGAAATCCAACCGTTTTTCGAAGGTTATCAGTATTCTTGCCATTGCGCTGATCTCTATCTTATCGCTTTTAAGTTTGTCGCTGTACAAAAACAATATTATTCGAAATCACACCAACCAACTATTAAAAGAAAAGAACAATGAACTACAGATAGCGAAAGACAAAGCCGAGAAAGCTAGCAAAGCACGAACCGATTTTTTATCGACTGTAAGTCATGAATTGCGCACTCCTTTGAACGCCATAAACGGATTAACGCATTTGCTCATAACAGAGAATCCCAAAAAAGGTCAATTAAAATATCTTAGTTCGCTGAAGTTTTCTGGTAATTATCTGTTGACATTTATCAATGAAATTCTCGAGATAAACCGTATCGATTCTGGCACTGTGGTTCCCGAAAAAATCGCCTTCAATCTCAGACACCTTCTAGAAAACATCCACAGCTCGATGAGTGAACTTGCTGTGTCAAACAACAATAATTTTACCATCGCAATAAATCCTGAGGTTCCAGATAATTTAATTGGAGATCCAACTAAACTGTCTCAGATTTTTATTAACCTTATCAACAATGCTCTTAAATTTACCAGCAATGGGAATGTGACTGTAATTGCAGAGCTAGAAACTTCGGTAGAAGGAAAAATAGGCGTAACCTTCAAGATTATAGATACAGGAATTGGAATTCCTGCCGAGAAGCAGTCGTTAATATTTGATAGTTTCTCTCAAGGATCAATTGAAATCAATCGGAAATATGGCGGTACAGGTTTAGGACTGAATATCGTTAAGAAACTCATCAAAATGATGGGTGGATTTATATTGCTCGAAAGTGAAGTGGGTCGTGGATCTACCTTCTCTTTCAGTCTTTACTTTGATCAAGGATGCGAAATCACGAGTTTTGCAAACAATGCTTATGATGACACAATTTTTATAGACAAGACAATTTTATTAGTTGAAGACAATAAAATAAATCAAATGATTACTCAAAAAATGTTGAAAAATAAGCAAATTCTAGTTGATACCATAGACAATGGAGAGGAAGCAATTGAGATAATGAAGCAAAAATCCTACGATCTTGTCTTGATGGATATCCATCTTCCAGGAATTAATGGCACTATTGCGACGCAAATGATACGGGAATTTGATAACCATACACCAATTGTAGCCTTAACCGCAATTTCGCTGAATGAAAACCGTGAAATGTTGATGTCCTACGGAATGAATGACGTAATTACAAAACCTTTCGATCCAGAAAACTTCTACAAAATAATTTCGCAGCATCTTTAGTACCCTTTAATAAGCGAAGATATTAAATGACGTACTTTAGGCTCCGTCTTTTTGGCAGCTTCCAAAACTTCGTCATGAGAAATATCTGCTATCTGACCTTCTACTCCCATATCAGTAATCACCGAAATTCCGAAGGTTTCCATATCCATATGTCTAGCAACGATTACTTCTGCCACTGTTGACATACCTACGCAGTCTGCCCCTAGAGCTTTTACCATCCTATATTCGGCAAGAGTTTCATAAGTTGGCCCCTGAAGTCCGAGATACACTCCTGTCTGAACTTCAATGTTAGAGTCAACAGCAATCTGCTGAACTTTGGCAATCATCGCTCTACTATACGGAGCACTCATATTTACAAATCGAGGTCCGAATCGCATATCATTAGCTCCTCTCAAAGGATGTTCGGGCATCATATTAATATGATCGTTAATTAAAACCATTGAGCCAACTCGATAATCTGGATTCACACCACCCGAAGCATTGGACACAATAAGTTTTGTGATCCCTAACATTTTGAAAACTCTAATAGGGAAAGTAACTTCTTGCATAGAATAGCCTTCATAATAATGAAAACGTCCTTGCATTGCAACTACTTTCTTGTCGCCTATTGTTCCAAAAACCAATGCTCCACTGTGACCTTCGACAGTGGAAACGGGAAAGTTTGGGATCTCAGAATACGGCATTGTAAATTCGACAGAAATATCTTCGACGAAACTTCCTAATCCTGATCCTAGAATCACGGCATATTCGGGTGTAAAATTTATTTTAGATTTTATATAAGCGACGGTGATTTCTGCGAATTCCCACATGATAAAGATTTAAAAATGAAAAGATTGAAAGATTGAAAGATTCTAGAAATCTATAAAAGCGAAATGAGCGAAAAAAAATAAAATATTGAAATAATCTACAAAAGCAAAAAAATCTAAATAACTTGAAAGCGTGCTTTCTTACTGGGTAATTTATTTAATATAAGTCTTTTTGTAAATATAGCCATAAAATGACAATTTAAGATGACAGGAATTTTAAAATTAAAGTGCAATTATCTGTGGAAATATTCGAAAAAGATACGTTTGACGTTGCTATTTCTGAGGCAAGGTTTCTACAAATTCTAAGATGCTTTTGTCGAATAATTCTCGGCCCTTTAAGAATGCGCTTTTTATGGGCAAATAATAAAGATTATCAGAAACTACAGCATCGTACAAACGCACATAATCTTTCTCTGTTGTAATAATGAAACTATCTTTTGTCATGAGCTTTATCGAATCAATTTCGGTTGAAGTGAAATTGTGATGATCTGGGAATTCTAATAATGTATCTGTAGGCATTTTTAGAAAATCAAAGAAATATTTGGGTTTCGCGATTCCAGCAAGTAAGGTTTTGTCTTTTGATTTTACTTCCTCAACAGCAATGGAATTGGTTTCAGAAAAAACAAAATCATCATATTCAATAGCACTAAAAAACAATTGCTGATTTTCAGCTAGAGCTAATTTAAATTTAACTTTCTGTTGCTGCTCTTTGCTTAAGTTTGCAGGACATTTGGTTACAATTATAATTGCTGCACGCTCAGAGCCTGATTTCGGTTCTCGAAGATTTCCCGCAGGAAGCATCAAATCATCTGAGAATAAATCTGAATAGGAAGTCAATAATATATAAAGTCCCGCTTTTACTTTTCGGTGCTGGTAAGCATCATCAAGGAGAATTACTTGTGTTTCCGGACGTAATTTTAAAATATTCTGAATTCCTTCTGTCCGATTGGCATCTACTGCAACTGAAACTTTAGGGAATTTACGGTGGTATTGATAAGGCTCATCTCCTAACATTGAAGCAGTAGAATTCGCATCAGCAAGAAAAAATCCGTTGCTACTTCTCTTATAACCACGACTCAAAATCGCGATCTTATAATAAGGAGAAAGCATTCGCGCTAGATATTCAACTTGCGGCGTTTTTCCAGTGCCTCCAACATTTAGATTTCCAATTGCTATTACAGGAATATCAAATTCGGTGGATTTTAGAATATCCTTATCAAATAGAAAATTTCGAAAACTGGTAATTCCACCGTAAATCAGTCCGAAAGGATATAAAAGTTTTCTGAGAATTTTCATTTTACGAAAGTATCAATTTTATTAATACTAGAAGTGAATTTTCTAAATCTCAATCAATGTTAGTTTCAGCCATTGTCGAAATCACAGTTCGCCACCTCAGATTTACGAAAACCATCAGAAAAGAAAGTGTTATATTTACGTTTCTTCTTTCGGCGAAAGCCCAAAGATTTTCAAACTCAGTACTCAAGCTTTTCAAAAAATAATATAAATTATGAAACTATCAGAAATCGCTGCGGTTTTGGAGGAAATGTCTCCCCTAGCCTACGCCGAAGATTATGATAATGTTGGTCTTCTCGTTGGCAATCCTCAAGCAGATATCCAGGGAATTCTTGTTTGCCACGATGCCTTGGAATCTGTAATTGATGAAGCAATCGCTAAGGATTGTAATATGATTGTCTGCTTTCATCCAATACTTTTTTCGGGTATTAAAAAGATAACTGGCAAAAATTATGTCGAACGTTCGGTAATTAAAGCCATCAAAAATGATATTGCTATTTACGCGATTCATACTGCTTTGGACAATGACAAGAATGGCGTAAACAAAATAATGTGTGATGCTTTGGGACTTATTGAAACCAAAATCCTTATTCCGAAGAAAAATACCATTGGCAAACTAGTCACTTTTACCGTTCCTGAAAATGCCGATGCGGTACGAGAAGCTTTATTTGCAGCAGGGGCAGGATCAATTGGCAATTATGATGAATGCAGTTTTGTGTCGGAAGGTTTTGGCAGTTTTCGTCCTGGCGCAGGATCAGCACCAGTAATAGGACAGTTAGATGAGCGTACAGAAACTCCAGAACATAAGATTGAGGTGACTTACAATAAACACGAAGAAGCGAAAATTCTCAAAGCTTTGATGGTGAGTCATATTTACGAGGAAGTTGCGTATGAAACATACACTCTTGACAACCTTAATCAGAATGTAGGACTTGGAATGACTGGAATGCTCAAAAATCCAATTTCGGAGATGGAATTTCTCGAAATGGTGAAGGACAAAATGCAGTGCGGCGGAATACGCCACTCCGCTTTATTGGGCAGAAAAGTCAGCAAAGTTGCAGTGCTTGGAGGCTCGGGAAGTAGCGCAATATCCAATGCTATAGCGGCTAAAGCAGAAATTTTTATCACTGCCGATCTTAAGTATCACAACTTTTATGAAGCCGAAAATAAAATAGTTCTGGCAGATATCGGACACTTTGAAAGTGAACGTTACACAAAAAATTATATTGTTGATTTTCTTCGGAAAAAAATCCTTAATTTTGCAATCATTTTATCAGAAGAAAATACAAATCCGGTTAAGTACTTATAATTATGGCGAATATCAAAGAATTAAGTGTAGAGGAAAAATTAAGAGCATT
>JBBSRP010000219.1:0-5025 GCA_038242935.1 Flavobacteriales bacterium | reverse complement strand
TCCTTAACTTAAAAGGAATAATGGCCCGTTCGTCTATCGGTTAGGACGCATGGTTTTCATCCATGTAAGAGCGGTTCGATTCCGCTACGGGCTACAATGATAATCAAATAGATTATTACAAAAAACTTAGGTGATACTGGTCCGTTCGTCTAGGGGTTAGGACGCCAAGATTTCGTCTTGGTAACAGGGGTTCGATTCCCTTACGGACTACTGAATTAGTTGTAAATAAGTTTTATAAAATAAAAAACTGGTGTCTCGGATTTTTGTTTTATTAGTTAAAACCAAAGTGATTGTTTTGCAGTTGTGGGAGGTTTTTCTTTTTTAACTAGTATTTAAAATTATTATTACATCTAAAAAATTAAAAAGAAATGGCAAATCATAAGTCAGCATTAAAAAGAATTAGAAGCAACGACAAAAAGAGAGTATTAAACAGATACCAGCACAAAACAACTCGTAATGCAATTAAAGCATTAAGACTTGCTACTGAAAAAGAAGATGCTACTACTAAATTATCTGGAGTGATCTCTATGATTGATAAATTGGCCAAAAAAAATATCATTCATGATAATAAGGCTTCAAACCTTAAATCAAAATTAACTAAGCACGTTGCAAAATTGTAATAAGCAGCTTATTAAGACATAAAAAAACCCAGTAAATACTGGGTTTTTTTATGTCTTATATTTCCTATTTGATTGTTAACATTCTTTCTATTTCCTTTAATGAATCTACTGTGATAGGCTTTGAAATAAAAGTTAAAACAGTAGAGAATTGCAGCGATTTCTTTACGTCCTCAGGGTCTATTGTAGACGATAAAATAACAATCTTTGTGTCACAATATCTGCTAGCAAAATCACGCTCATAGTTCTCTAAAAATTCCCACCCATTCATTATAGGCATATTAAGATCTAAAAGAATAATTTCCGGGTAGATAGACCCTTCAGTTTCTAGTATAACTTCTAAATACTGTAAGGCATTCTCTCCATTATTTGCAGCATCAGTTTTCTCCGCAAACATGCAGCGCGAAATGACCTTGCGGCAAAGCATTACGCTTATCGGATCATCATCTATACAAAGTACTTTCTGTATCATGGTCTTTTACTGTGGTTTTTAAATGTTATAATGAAAGAACTACCTTTCCCCAATTCACTTTCAACAGAAATAGATCCGCCCATACTCAAAACCTGAGATTTTACCAAATATAAACCTAGTCCTTTGCTGTCGGGATAATCGTGAAAACGTTGGTACAAACCAAATAACTTCTCTCGATTACGATCTAAATCAATACCAATACCATTGTCTCTAAATATAAGAACAGTCTCATTTCCAACTATCTGCGAGGAAATGCTTATCTCCAATTTTCGATCTGGATCACTATATCTCAAGGCGTTCGTAATCAAATTTAAGAAAATACTTTCGATATATGATTTATTTACGAACAATAATGGTGCATCTGCAATGTTAATGTTAATAATAGGAGAATATAGACTTATTGTATAAGCAAGTTGATCCGTGATATTTTGAATAATTTCTTGAATATTAATTAGTTCTCTGTCAATAGAAAGATTATCCTTGATTATTACAATATTTATTAAATCATTTATAGTTTGGTTCAGCAAATGGGTAGATTTCGAAAATCCGTCGATTATCTCTTTTAAATCTTCATCTTCAATAACAATGTCTTCAATAAGATTAAGTAGTCCGATAAGGTTGGATAATGGCGCGCGCAAATTGTGCGATGTGATATAAGAAAATTGTTTTAAATCGTTGTTGTTTCTTGTCAGCTCCTGTATTAGCTGTTCTTTTTCTTTCTCTTGTGATTTTTGAGCGTTAATGTCAGATTGTATGGAAATCCAGTGCGAGTGCTCTCCCAAGTCATTTGCTACAGGAATCATAGAAAAACGAGCCCAATATTCCTCTCCGTTTTTGCGACGATTTATAGCTTCAAATATAAATTCTTTATTAAATTCGGTAGCTTTTGATAGAATTGCCTGCTGCTCTACCATAGCATTTTTACCAATAAAAATTGTCGGTGGCTTTCCTACAACCTCTTCATACTGATATCCCGTCATCTTTGAAAACGCAGGGTTTACATAAACTATTTTAGGAATCGCATAAATACTTCGTGGTGTCTCAGTGATAATCACTGCATCGTTTGCTTGGGTAATAGCAGCGCTCAACAATTTTAGGCGTTCTTCTTCCATTTTTTGATGTGTAATATCTTGCATCGCACCAATCATTCTAAGCGGTTCTCCATCATCGTCTTTTTCAAGAAATCCTCTGTCAAAAACGTATTTATAAGTACCGTCTGCACACGCAAAGCGATATTCATCCTGCCATTTGTCAACTTTCTGCTCTAAAAAATTGTATAACTTTACTGAAACTCGAATGCTATCCTCAGGATGCACGTGACTGAACCACCATTTAGAAGTCGTGCCTACATCATCCTTCGTATATCCAAAAATCTCATATATTCCTTTATTCCAGATAAAGTTTTCCGTTTTTATATTCCAATCCCAAATGGTGTCACTAGTAGCTTTTGCAACAATTTCATACCGCTCTCTAGCCGTCTTTGTTTCAGTTACTGCCTTATTTTTTGCTACTAAAATTCCTACAAGATGCGTAATTCTCTGAATTAAAGTTTCTTCAGCTTGTTCCGTTTCAATTTTTTCGCGAAAAAGTAGAAGAACGTTTGCAATTGTTTCTTTCACCTTATTTGTTGCTGGTGAAGTCCAAAAATATTTGTACCCAAACTCATCGGTAACTTCAGTTGTATTTGCCCATACTTCACTTTCAGAAATTTTGCCACGTTTTGCTTTGGGATCACACAGCGGATTGACATCAATGCTATGCTTCTTAATTTCATCTACAAAATATTTATTATGATCTCTTTGACTAACACTTTCTATCTCTCCCTGATCGTTCAACGTAAGAACCATGCATTTTGCACTAGGAATTAATTCCTCCATCTTAATTTCCAGGTATGAGATCACTTCACAAAAATCAATACTTTGCTCTGCATTCATTTCATAGACTTGCTTTTCAAATGCTATGAGTGAGTTTTGAGCATTGGCTTCCGTTATGTCAGTACGCGCACCTATTCTTTTAAACGGTACACCATCCAGAAAAAATATCCTGTAGCGGTCTATAATAGTTTGATATCTACCATTTGGTTTTAGAAGTCTATATTGGATAATGAATGGTTCTTTTGACGCCATTTTTAAGCTTGAGCCAAAATCTTTTATTATACGTCTGCGATCATCCGGATGAATTCTTTGAAGATACTCCTTCCAATAATCGTCAAGATATTCTTCTTCAATTAATCCATACATGCCTTTATTATTGGCAGTAAATAGAAGTTTGGAATCGAAGAAGTACTCGTACACGACAGAATTTGTCGCTTCGGCTATAGCACTAAATCGTTCGTTATTATCTTTGCGAAATTCTTCCTTGGGCTTCTGCTCTGTGATATCTTTCAAGTTCAGTATATACTCCTGCAGACTATTAGGATTTTTAAAAATATTTACTTCAAAATTCTGATAAAGTGAACTAGCTACTTTAATGCGTAGAGGTTGTACAACAACAAAATCTCTATTGTGAAACATTGCCGGAAGATCTTCTAACTGCCACAAATCTTCTGGATGAATATAGTCACGTAAATTAGTCTTGCTTAGTTTTTTTGATTTATATTCAAGTTTTTCAACAGTGCTTTTGCTCGCATTTTGAAAGTTAAGATCGTGATCAACTGTCGTTACAAGATTTCCATAATGCTTAGTTATTACATCAAAAAATTCATTTTTATTGATTGAAGCAAGTTCATGGAAGTATCTTGAATAGCGACTCAGACCTATAAATATGGTTTGTTTTAGCTCTTCGGCAGTAAAATGATTTTCTATAAGTACTTCGCAAATTCCAAGATTAATCAACTGAATAGTAAAATCGTATTCAATATTTCTCCGCACTACTATTGTCGCAGTGGTAGAAGTAATTCGCGAAATATTTTCGCAGTCATTTGCAATTGAAAGATCAAAACAATTTTCAAACAGTATGCATATCTTCTCATAGTCAGTAATTTTTTCTGACGCCAGATATTCTGATATACTATCAAAAGTGTACAATTTAGGTAATGTAAACTTTTGATTTATAAACTGTAATAAACCGTTGTTTTCCTGCTCGTGACTATTTATTATTATAAACGATGGATTTGGGATCTTTGACGTCATTTAGTAATTAATAGATATGAAGAGTGAGTTATAAGCGCTCACACACGCTATTTATAGAAAAAAATACTGCTACAAGATAAAATAAAAATTTATAATAAAAATCACTTATGTAAAAGTGTTTACTATTATCTCTAAATGCTTAATGAAGGGCATAAAATCCCAATTTACAAAATAATTAATTAGTCAATTATCTTACGTAATTATAAATATTCTACAACTTTGAACTGTAAAATTAAAGATTTAGGATTTAAAAGCGTCTTAAAAAAAATGGAATCTCTGACGGAATTTCTGAGAAACATTTATTAATAAGAAAATCATCAATTTTTAACTGACTTTTACTTGGATTCTATTTACAAATTTAACAGAATTAGAAAAGTAAAATGCAAATTCAAGCTTTCAAAAATCATTTTTCAAATCTTAAGTCGTCAGTCTCAACATTTTTGGCAAAAAAACAACATAAATTATACTAAAAAAATAAAAAAAAATTGACTACATTTGCACCCACAAAAAATATTAGATGGAATCTATCAGAAACATTGCAATTATTGCCCACGTCGATCACGGTAAAACTACCTTGGTAGACAAAATTATGTACCATTGTCACCTATTTCGTGAAAACGAAAATTCAGGAGATTTAATTCTAGACAACAATGACTTGGAACGTGAGAGAGGTATTACTATTACTTCAAAAAACGTTTCGGTAATGTATAAAGGAACAAAAATCAATATTATTGATACTCCTGGTCACGCCGATTTTGGTGGTGAGGTAGAACGTGTGTTAAATATGGCCGATGGTGTGTGTCTT
>JBBSRP010000218.1:0-5052 GCA_038242935.1 Flavobacteriales bacterium | reverse complement strand
CAAAATATTTTTACTGTAAAAATACATTACTAATATGATTGCAATCGCCGCACCGTGACTCGCAAGTCCTTGAAATCCTGTAAATTCCCAACCTTGGATAAATAAGATATTTTCGTTTGCGTTTTCACGAATTGGTAATAAAATTTCAACCAAATGATTTCTGTAATATTCCCAGTCATAAAAGAAGACGTGACCTAGACGAGCACCGAGCAAAGTTGCAAGTACAGTCCAGATAAATAAAGTATCAAGGTTTTCTATCGGTTCATTTTCACGTTCAAAAATACGCTTCATAATGTACCAGCCGAGACCAAAAGCTACAACAAACATCAAACTATAAAAACGAATCATCAGTACGCCAAGGTCTATTCCCTCTGACGGATTCCAAACCATATAAAGTGCGTTTGTCATATACTTTTATTTATTTTTCTTTTAAAATTTTATTTTTAATGCTGGCATTTCTTAGCTGGAACAGGATCATATCCGTTTCCACCCCAAGGATTACAGCTTAGAATTCTTTTTATACCTAAAAACCCACCATAAAAAAGACCGTGAGTCTTTAAAGCCTGAATCATATAAGTAGAACAAGTCGGCTCATATCTACAGGTCGCTGGCAATATTGGACTTAGCACAACTTTATAAACTTGTACCAGAAAAATAAAAGGCGCTATGAGAATTTTTTTCAACATTGCCTTTAAATATTATTTTGATGTAAAAACTGTTTTATCCTTCGTGTCTTTCAAATGAATTCCAGCTTCAAGCAACTGATCGCGTATCTTGTCAGAAAGTGCGAAGTCTTTATTAGCTCTCGCTGTATTGCGCATTGTTATCAATATCTCTACAACATCTTCAAGTTGATTTTCGTCTTTTTCGGTCGTGTCATTTTCAGCTTTGAGACCTAGAACGTCAAACAAAAATGCATGCATCGTATTTTTCAAATCAGCAGCGTCATCGACAGTCAAAGTTTCTTTTCCACTCTCCACCGCGTGGATATATTTAGCACCTTCAAACAACTGAGCAATCAAAATAGGAGTATTAAAATCGTCATTCATCGCATCATAGCAGGTTTGTTTCCACGCTGCAATATCGATTGTAGAAGTACTAGATGTAGGAAGACTATCCAATAAATCTACCGCTTCCATAAGACGGATATATCCTTTTTCTGCGCCTACGATTGCTGCATCAGAAAAGTCTAAAATACTTCTATAATGTGCCTGTAGCATAAAAAATCGTGCTACCGAAGGAGTAAAAGATTTGCTCAGAACTTCATTATCTCCGGTATAAATTTCACTTGGCAAAATGAAATTCCCAGTAGATTTTGCCATCTTTTTGCCATTTAGCGTAAGCATATTCGCGTGCATCCAGATATTTACTGGATCGCAGCCTTTCGCAGCCTCATTTTGTGCAATTTCACATTCATGATGCGGAAATTTTAAATCCATTCCGCCGCCGTGAATATCAAAATGATTACCCAAATATTTGGTGCTCATCGCTGTACATTCCAAGTGCCATCCAGGGAAACCATTACTCCAAGGCGAATTCCAACGCATTATGTGTTTGGGCTCTGCTTTTTTCCAAAGCGCAAAATCTTGTGGATTTCTCTTATCAGTTTGTCCGTCAAGATCACGAGTATTGCTAAGCATTTCTTCAATATTACGTCCGCTAAGCTTTCCGTAATTATGATTTTCATTGTATTTTAGAACGTCAAAATACACTGATCCATTCGCTTCATACGCAAATCCATTGTCTAAAATTTGCTGTATAATTTCAATCTGCTCTACAATATGTCCTGTTGCCGTTGGCTCTATGCTTGGTGGCAGAAAATTAAAAGCATTCAACACATTATGAAAATCGACAGTATATCGCTGAACAATTTCCATTGGCTCCAATTCTTCGAGACGCGCTTTTTTTGCAATTCGGTCTTCACCAGAATCTGCATCATTTTCTAGATGTCCTGCATCTGTGATATTTCGCACATAACGCACTTTGTATCCTAAATGCAAAAAATATCTAAAAACCACATCAAATGACATAAATGTTCGAACATTTCCTAAGTGCACATTGCTGTAAACCGTTGGTCCGCACACATACATGCCCACATTTCCCTCGTGAATAGGAGTAAAGGCCTCTTTTTCGCCACTTAGCGAATTGTAAATTTTTACTGCTTGAGTTTTATATAAAGGAGTCATTTTTTATTTTTTTTTGGAGCTTTTTCCTGCTTTCCGCTGTATCTTTTTCTTTTTTCTATGAAAAAAGAAAAAGGATGCCGCTGTAATCAGGGCTAGGGCATTACATTATAGGAGAACTATTTTGTATCAATTAGAATTTTGTATCCATTTTGATATAATCTAGCAATTCTCTTCTTACAGATTCTTCCTTAAATCTTCCACCAAATTCGGAGGTTACGGTGCTGCTTTCAATATCTTGAATACCACGTGAATTTACACATAAGTGCTTCGCATCAATGATACAAGCAACATCTAGAGTATTTAAAGCTGTTTGCAATTCCTGAACTATCTGCATAGTTAGTCGTTCTTGTACTTGAGGACGCTTTGAATAATATTCCACAATGCGATTCATCTTAGATAATCCGATTACAGTTCCGTTGGAAATATAAGCCACATGCGCACGTCCTACGATAGGTAATAAATGGTGTTCACAAGTGGAGTAAACAGTAATGTTTTTCTCAACAAGCATTTCGCCATACTTATAATTATTTTCAAAAACTGAAGGATTTGGTTTTCTTTCTGGATTCAGTCCTGCGAAGATTTCATTAACAAACATTTTCGCTACTCGATTAGGAGTGCCTTGCATGCTATCATCTGTAAGATCTAGACCGAGAGTTTGTAAGATATTGTAAACATCTTTCTTAATTAATTCAATTTTTTGATCATCGGTCAGCACAAAAGCATCACTTCTCATAGGATTTGTTGCACTGCTAGCAATGTGATTATCGCCGATTTCTTGATCTATATCCAAAGGATTTATCATCTTTAATATTATTAGTATTCTATTGTACTTTTTGTAGGTGCAAAGATAATTAATAAAAATCTAAAAAAGCTGTCGCTGTTAAATTTTTAGAATTTGAAAGATAGGTTCGGTTTATTTGTTAATTTTATGTAAATTTCCCGTCTCAAACTTTATTATATATGAAACAAGCCTACTTATTATTGCTTCTATTTGTCTTTACGGGCGTATTTGGCGGCAATAACGATGAGTCTGCACCATCCACAACACCTTTATCTAATATGATAATGTTGCCAGCGGCGACAATAAGTGGAACAGCGACTGTGTGTAAAGACACTCCTTCACAAGTTATTACTTTTACAGGAAGTGGAGAAAGTGCTCCTTATACTTTTACCTACACGATTAATGGTGGTCCAGAAGTGACAGTTTCAACTACAATATCCAATAGTGTTACAGTTCCTGTGCCTACCAATGTAGTTGGAGTATTTACTTATAATCTTATTAGTGTCTCGTGTGCCACACCTGGATGCACTCAGCTGCAAAGCGGTAGTGCAACTGTTACGGTCGTAGAATTACCTACTGCAACAATTTCAGAAAATGTAAGTTTATGTCCTAATAATACAGCATCATTTACGATCACTGGTACTCCTAATGCACTTATAGTAATACAGTCTAGTACCAATCTCTATAGTACTGTAACTTTAGATGCTACGGGAACTGCAGTATTTACAACGCCACTATTGCAAGAAACAATTACTTATACATTGCTTTCTGCTACATTAAATGGTTGTAACACGCCCTTAACTGGTAGTGCCACCGCACTTATTAATTCAAATGGTTGTGCAACAGTCTTAGCGGGAAATGTGGATTTGTTTGATAATATTTCACCTATATGTGAAGTTGGAGACGTTAGACAACTTACAGCCGAATACCAAGAACTTGGAACTTCAACTGAATATGAAGTGTCCTCTATTCCATACTGTCCTCAAGCAGCATTCTTCGGTCCTGGATTTACTTCAGTTTCTGTCGGTACAGATGATGTATGGTCTGGAGATATTCCTTTGCCTTTTGATTTTTGTTTCTTTGGAAATAAATTTAGCACGGCAAATATTGGTTCAAATGGAGTATTGACGTTTAATAGTCATTCGCCTGGCGATTTTTCACCCTGGAGTATGACTGGACAAACAGCTCTCCAGTCTACTTCTTTTCCGATCAAAAATTCGATTTTCGGTGTATATCAAGATACAAATCCCTCAACTACAGGCTCAAATCCATATTCTCCGCCAGAAGTTTCTGTAAATTATCAGCTTATGGGAACTTATCCATGTAGAAAGCTGGTAATAAACTTTTATCATTTAGGACAGTGGAGTTGTAAGCAGAGCGTCGGTCTGCAAACATATCAGATAGTTATTTACGAAATTTCAAATATTATTGAAGTTTATGTAGGAAATAGAACCGTTTGCTCGTGGAATGATGGGAAGGGTGTTATTGGAATACTAAATGCTGATGGAACGGTAGCCTACACTCCTCCAGACAGAGATGTTGGTGCATGGACAGCTTCAAGCGAGGCTTGGAGATTTACACCAAGCGGTCCTTCAGCAGTTGTTTTTAACTGGACTGATGACGCGGGGAATGACCTTGGTTCTAATACAACTATTGATGTTGCTCCAACAGAAACAACTGTTTATACAGCAACTGCGATTTATGATGTTTGTGGAGATTTGATTACATTAACTAAAGATGTTACTGTAGAGGTTTTTGCAAATGAAACATCTCCAGCACAGGATCTAGTAGAGTGTACTAATGAATTTAATCTTACTCAGAACACTAATAACATCTTAGGGGCTTTAGATCCTAATGATTACGAGATATTTTATCACACAAGTCTAAATGATGCAGAAAATGTCGCAAATCCTATTCCCACTCCCACAGCTTTTATCAGTGATGGGCAACAAATTTGGATGAGCATTCAAAATATTAATGCTGGTGGATGTATTTATATTAGAAGCTTTACGGTTTCGCCTACTATCATAGAGAATCCCTCGCCTCAGCAAGAATTATGTCCGGACGGTGATCCTACTCCTTTTT
>JBBSRP010000217.1:0-5074 GCA_038242935.1 Flavobacteriales bacterium | reverse complement strand
TTTATGGTTTGCGGCCATTTGCTTGATGCTCTCACATACAAAAACAATCTCAGCATTTGTAGTCGTTGGGTGAATAGACATACGAATCCATCCCGGTTTATCTAGAAGATCTCCTAGGGTAATACGTTTTGTAAGTTCGTTTGAAGTAGCTTGATCTACGTGCAGTAAAAAATGTCCGTAAGTACCAGCACAACTACAACCTCCACGAGTCTGAATCCCAAAACGATCATTTAATAATTTTACACCTAGATTAAAATGTAGCTTGTCAATATAAAACGAAACTACACCCAATCGATTCTGATGTTGTTTTGCCAAAATATTTATATTCTCAATTAGCGCAAATTCTTCAAAAAGATGTTCTAGAAGTTCGTGCTCTCTTGCAAGCATCTTCTCTACTCCCATTTTCTCTTTTAGCTGAACAGAAAGCGCAGTTTTTATAACTTGCATAAATCCTGGCGTTCCACCATCTTCCCTATCCTCGATATTGTCAATATATTTGTGCTCTCCCCAAGGATTTGTCCAACTTACTGTTCCTCCTCCAGGACAATCTGGCACCATATTGCGGTATAATTTTTTATTGAAAATCAAAACTCCAGATGTTCCAGGGCCTCCCAAGAATTTATGTGGCGAAAAGAATATAGCGTCAAGACTTTCAGCTTCGTCAGCAGGATGCATATCTATTGATACATAAGGTGCAGAACAAGCGAAATCTACAAAGCAAACGCCGTTATACTCGTGAATCATTCGTGCAACAGTATGGTAGGGCGTTCTAATTCCTGTAACATTTGAACAAGAAGTGATAGAAGCGATTTTGACCGAACGGTCTTTATATTGCTCTAATAATTCCTTGAAACTATCAAGACAAATAAGTCCTTCTTCTGTTTGTGGAATAATCTCAACTTTTGCAATTGTCTCCAACCAAGTAGTTTGATTTGAGTGATGTTCCATGTGAGAAATGAAAACGACAGGTCTGTCTTCTTCAGCAATATTTACGAATCCTTTAATGCTTTCCGGCACTTTGAGTCCGAGTATACGTTGAAATTTATTTATCGCACCAGTCATTCCCGTACCCGTATTAATCAAAACATCGTCGTCATTTGCATTTACGTGCTTCTTGATTATCTGTCTTGCTTTATGGTACGCCATCGTCATTGCAGTACCTGAAACCGTAGTTTCTGTATGAGTATTTGCTACGAAAGGGCCAAATTCATTTATCAACTTTTCTTCAATCGGACGGTATAATCTTCCGCTTGCAGTCCAGTCTGTATAGGTAATCTTTTTTCGACCGTAAGGAGAATCAAAATCTTGATCGATACCAATAATATTCTCTCTGAATTTTGAGAAGTATTTCTCTAGTTCAGTAGAGATTGTATGAGGAATTGTGTCTATCATAATAATTTATTTATGCTATGAAAATAATAAGTCAAAAAACTTAGATTCCTGCAATTTCTTTAATTTCGTTTATAATTTTTTGAGCTAGATCATCAGCAATTTGCTGCGTTTTAGCTTCTGTATAAATTCTGATAATTGGCTCAGTATTCGACTTGCGCAAATGTACCCAATTATCTTCAAAGTCTATTTTTACACCGTCAATGGTCTGAATTTGTTCAGATTTATAGCGATCTGTCATTGCTACCAAAATAGCGTCAACATCAATTTCTGGAGTCAACTCAATTTTATTCTTGCTCATATAATACTCAGGATACGAGGCACGTAATTCTGAAACTTTCATTTTTTTGTTGGCAAGATGTGTCAGAAATAAAGCGATTCCAACTATACTATCACGTCCGTAATGAGAAGTAGGATAGATGATTCCACCGTTTCCTTCTCCACCAATTACTGCGTTGTTCTTTTTCATTAACTCCACTACATTCACTTCACCTACAGCACTCGCTTCATAAGTTCCGTTGTGTTTGTTGGTCACATCGCGCAAAGCTCTTGACGATGACATATTAGAAACTGTATTTCCAGGCGTCTTACTCAATACATAATCGGCAACAGCCACAAGCGTATATTCTTCACCAAACATTTCGCCGTCTTCGCAAATAAAAGCAAGTCTGTCAACATCTGGATCTACAACGATTCCTAAATCTGCTTTTTCTTCAACAACTAGTTTGCTGATATCTGTAAGGTGTTCCTTTAAAGGTTCTGGATTGTGAGGAAAATGTCCTGTTGGTTCACAGTATAATTTTACTACTTCTACTCCCATTAGTTCAAGAAGTTTTGGAACAATTACACCACCTGAAGAGTTTACACCGTCAACAACCACTTTATAACCAGCAGCTTTTACAGCGTCAACATCTACAAGATCCATTGCTAAAACCTCATCGATATGAATATCCATATAGGCATCATTCTTTGTGATTTCGCCCAAATTATCTACTTCGGCAAAGTCAAAACCTTCGGCATCTGCAATTTCAAGAATTTTCATTCCTTCCACTCCATTTAAGAATTCTCCTTTTTCGTTCAGCAATTTCAGCGCATTCCATTGTTTTGGATTGTGCGAAGCTGTCAGAATAATTCCACCGTCAGCATTTTCAAGAGGTACTGCAATTTCTACAGTTGGTGTAGTTGAAAGACCTAAATCAATCACATCAATACCTAAACCTACAAGCGTTTGCATCACAAGATTATGAATCATAGGGCCCGAAATTCTAGCATCACGACCAATTACAACTTTCAAATTTTCTTTTCCTGAATAAGCTTTTAACCAGGTTCCATAAGCTGCAGCGAATTTTACTGCATCTAAAGGTGTTAGATTATCGCCCGTTTTTCCTCCAATTGTACCACGAATTCCCGAAATAGATTTGATTAAAGTCATAGATTTAAAAACAATTATTTTTGATGTGCTAATAGTAGCAATATTCTTCGATTTGCAAAGATAATAGTTGATTTCTCAAAAGCATGTTATTTAACGTGATATTTGATATAATACTAGTATTCAGTGGGTAAATGAATTGTTTTACACCTGAAATGCAAGTGAAATCACTTCTAATAACAAGAATTTCTCAAGAAAGTAAAACTAGCATTTTCGGAACACATAGAATTTCTATATGCAAAACCATTGTTTCTACATAAAAACAGTATCACTAAAACAAATAGGCTTAAACTATCAATTTTGCTTTTTTTGATTATTTAACTTTTTCAATTTCGCTCTTTCTGGCTTTCGCCGAATTTATGCTGGATCTGTTTGGGTGAGATTTCATCACTTCTGAAATTATCAATTTTAATCGAGGCTTTGATTAGTCTGATTTTTCGCTAAATACCTTTGAAGTTTTCGTTCATATTTATCACGCTCCTTTGTACCAACAAGACCAATATATTTATCCTTCATCTCTGCCAATGAAGATGTTTCAATTTGCTTTTTCATCTGGATACGGATTAGATTCTCAAATACTCATTAAAGTTTAAACCACAACACAAATGACGAATCTTTATTTATTATTTGAGAACCCTGCATTCAAAAAACTTATTGTAAATTTCACTTTCGCAAACTATTATTTTTGATTATTTAGATCATCCGCTTATTTTAATCTTTTAGATCATTCCATTTTTAGATTTCCTCACTTATGAACAAAATATACTTCCTGCTTCTCCTTATTTCTACTTTCTCAATCGCTCAAAACAGAACAAATAAACCAACAGGTTTGGTTGCCACAAAAGCAATGGTAGTTTCTGCTCGCGAAGAAGCTTCAAAAATTGGAGTTGAAATTATGAAAAAAGGCGGAAATGCTTTTGATGCAATGGTTGGTACCGAATTGGCTTTGGCGGTCGCTTATCCTTATGCGGGGAATATAGGCGGCGGTGGTTTTATGGTTTACAGACAGGCAAATGGTGAAGTTGGTTCGTTAGACTACAGAGAAAAAGCACCGTTAGCGGCTTCAAAAGATATGTTTTTGGATAAAAAAGGAAATGTAATTCAAGGACAAAGTACAGATACTGCTTTGGCTATTGGAGTTCCGGGAACGGTTGCAGGAGTTTTCGCGGTGCATAAAAAATTTGGAAGTATGCCAATGTCAGAAATTTTGGAAATGGTAATTGTACTTGCAGAAAAAGGTGTGGTAGTAACTAAAATGCAAGAGAAAAGATTGCACGATTACCGAGATGTAATAATTACCCGAAACGGAAAAAAGACTTTTTTTGCAACACCTTATTATCAAAATGATACCATCAAATATCCAGCATTAGCAGCGACTCTAAAAAGGATTCAGAAAAATGGAAAAGATGAGTTTTACAAAGGCGAAACAGCAAAGATTCTGGTAAGATATCTAAAAGAAAGAGGCGGAATCCTTACCCTCAAAGATTTGTCTGCGTACGAAGCTATTTGGCGAAAGCCTCTTCAATTTGATTATAAAGATTTAAAAATCACCTCGATGTCACCTCCTAGTAGTGGTGGAATTGCTATGGCTCAAATTATGAAAATGATTGCTCCTTATGATATTTCAAAAATGGGACATAACTCCGAACAGTCTATTCAAGTAATTGTTGAAGGTGAAAGGCGCGCTTATGCTGATAGAAGTGATCATCTTGGCGATCCAGATTTTGTGAAAATTCCAATTAAAAAATTGCTTTCGGACTCATATTTAAACGAGAGAATGTCAAGTTTTGATATTAATAAGGCGAGTTTATCATCGGATATTAAATCTGGAAAAATTGAGTATTCAGAAAGTATGGAAACCACGCATTACTCAATTGTTGATCAGTTCGGAAATGCTGTTGCGGCAACAACGACTATCAATGACGGCTTTGGATCAAAGTATTACTGTGATGAACTTGGATTTTTCCTGAATAATGAAATGGATGACTTTAGCGCAAAACCAGGAGTTCCAAATATGTTTGGTTTAGTTGGCAACGAAGCGAATAGCATTGAGCCTCAAAAAAGGATGTTAAGTTCAATGACACCAACGATTGTCGAGAAAGCCGGACAGTTATTTATGGTTGTGGGTTCGCCTGGAGGATCCACAATTATTACATCTGTTCTGCAAACAATTTTAAATGTTTACGAATATAATATGAGTATGCAGGATGCGGTAAATGCACCTAGATTTCACCATCAATGGTTGCCAGACGAAAT
>JBBSRP010000216.1:0-5089 GCA_038242935.1 Flavobacteriales bacterium | reverse complement strand
CTGAATTAAGTTGGTGTTGTATTCTACCGAATTATCCTTTTCCTTAAACGTGCAATATTTAAATGACAGAACTACTGCGACAATGACTAATACTAAAAGGATGATTCTTTTCATTTGAATTTTTTATAAAAATAAAGAAATAATATTAGATTGTCAAAGGTTGGGGAGTGTAATCAAGATTGATTTATTCATTCCATCTTTGTGGTTATAAGTCTAAGAAAAAAGTTCGAAACTGTAATTGTTTTTTTCCGATCTACTGAAATTTTAATTTCTCCGCTAGATCATTGAAGTATTGCTCACTCCAGATATTTAACGGTTGGTCATTCTTTATGAAAGGCACAACATCTGCCTTTACATTATCGAAAGAAACTACTTTAAATTTCGCCGTAAGCAAACTATGGATGTCGTCCGCAGTAAGCTGATCATTTTTCCAGTCGCCAGTATCTTTTGCTCTTGAAGCAAAATGATGTAAGTCTAGGGGAATTCCTTTTTTTATATACCATTCCAGATCATACCAATCACGACCCTTTACTCTATTTTTCCATTTTCGGAACAAGAGTGCGTGCATTTTGCCAGCAAAAAGACTGGGTTTGTCAAAACACTTTACATAAAAAGAAAATGGGCGAGTTAAAAGTTTCATTTCTGTGTTAAAGCCAAGCGGAGGCTGCCTGTCAACTTCTATTTTAATTTTGATCGTCCTGTTAGTAGGTTTTATTCCAGCCTGCTTTACAATATCTTCCAAAACTAATTCCTTCCACTCAGTTTCGGATTTTAAAAACGCAGAATCGATATTTGTTTTTTCTTTTTTTTCCTTCTCGCGGATGCTTACTTTCATACCAATGGATTCAAATTCAGTCAAGATAGCGTCGAAATATGGTTCGAGCGAAAACTCGGGATCTGCTTTCAGTAATGAAAAATCGAGATCTTCGGAGAAGCGATCCAGTCCGTAAAATATTCGCAATGCTGTACCTCCATAAAAAGCAGCTTTTTCAAAAAAATCTGTTCTTGATAAGCCTGCCAGCGCAACTTCCTGCATAATTTCTCGTAAAGCAGAGAGGACATCATCCGTGTTTTTTGGGTCATATTCTCCAATCCATTCTTTTATCATAAGTTCTCTAATGTTTTTACAAGCATTCTTAAACTTCTCTTTTTTGGTGCATCATCAATCCAAGATTCTATTTCTTTTAAATTAAATTTACGAAGCAATTCCAGATCTATTCGCAGATCATCCAATAAAAAAGTACGCGTTTGAGCAGGGCTTCTCAAATTAAGACCTGCTGTTGTTATAATTTTATCGCACAATGCTTTTTCAGGCATTGCAATAAGCACTACTTGTTTTGAAGTTAACTTTTGACTTTTGATTCCAAAACTGTAGTAAGGACTTTGCATAAAACGATAGGTAAATCTACCTTGTGGAGTTTGATATTTTTTTGAAATTTTTATTGTAATCGAACTTACCTCATAAACTCGCTCCGGAATAAGGCCCCAAAAAGCCAAGGCAGAATCAAGTGATACATAACTAGGGCCCCATAAATGATTGGCTATTAAAAATGGCTCAGAAGCATTAAGATCTTCCTTAACTCCAGAAATATAAAGACCTTTTTTCAACGGAATTAAATCACCGCTTTTCATTAATTCACTAATTTTATCATTAGGGCTTTTATACCCTTTAAGCAGGTTTAGTAGCAAAGGTCTGCTTAGTGGCACGCTGCTGTAAGGTTTAATTAAATATTTAAAGTCCATATCTGCTAAATTATTATGCTAAAGTCGGAATAGTTCCGATTTAAAGCAAATTTTTTGACATTTAATTTTGTAACGTGACAGTCGGGTAATCGGAATTATTCCGAGTATCTAGTGATACTACAGCATTAGAATTTTAAGTTTAGCAACGTTGATTGGATTCTTTCTAAGTATTGCGTCATAAAGTTATTATCAAAATCACATAATATCCTCAAAATTTTAGTATTCCGAAAGATTTTGAAAAATTATTAAATCAGAACGCCCTTGAGCGTCTTATAGTAGTTAATTTATAATGGTAGGAGCACATAAAAAGCATTTCATGAAACAAAAAGCAGAGAAGTTAGGAACTTATATTTCTCTAGATAATCCTTAGACAGGAATATACATTTTATAATCAGCATAGAAATATTTTTTTAAAACCTCATCCCAGGCCACTTCCCCTTCAAAACCTCAATCTTTTTCTCCAATCCTTCCAAAAACTGCTGATGCGCTTCTGAATTTGTAGAAAATGAACGATGCGCTAATCCTTGCTGTATACGCCCAACTTCTTTCATAATACTAAGAGTTTCCTGATTGCAATATCTCTCCAAAAACGACTCCCAAATATATTCTATGGCGAGATTTGATGGATGCAGCATATCATCGGCGTAAAATCTGTAATCTCTCAATTCGTCCATCATAATTTCGTAAGATGGGAAATATTCAGTTTTGGAGTTTGTGGAATCCAGCAATTGATGCAATGCCGCAAAAAGATGTGATTTACTCCTTTGGTTTTCGACAATGCCGTCCTTGATATGACGAACTGGCGAAATTGTAAAAACGATCTGAGCTTCTGGATTATGAAAATGTAAAAGTTGCTCTATCGAACTTAAATTTTGAAAAATTTGATCTACAGACAGAATTTCTTTGGTGAAATTTTTCTGCAGAATTTTATGACAATTGGCGACAATCTGGTCGGTTTCTATATTTCTATAAACCCAAGCGGTGCCAAGTGTAATGATAATATGAGTGGCAGATTTTAAATCTACTGCAGCCTTTTGAGAATTTGTATTCAGATTTTTCAGAATTTCCTGAAGTCGTGAATTGCTTAGATCCGAATGTGCGTCAAAATGATGGTAGCGCTCGTTGGCAAAAAACACGTCTTCTTGAGAATAGATTTTTCGCTCCAAAGAGTTTCTTAGAAATTTCTCAATTGCAATTGGATGAAACAGAATTCCAAAAGGATTGCAAGTACTTTTAAACTTGAAATATTCCAGTTTCTGCGCCATATTCACCGCGAAACAGGAGCCTATAGAAAAAATCTTCGACTGATAATCAATCGAAGATGTAGACTTTTCTATATTTATAGTGGTTGAAAACTGCATCTGAAATTCGTTTTCGGTTTTTTTTAAATTTATGCGATGAAACTGGAAACATTGCTCAGCGCTTCTGCAATTCCTGCTGGATTTTTACCTCCTGCAGTTGCGAAAAACGGTTGCCCTCCTCCTCCACCTTGAATGAATTTTCCAAGTTTGCGAACTACTTTTCCAGCGTTAATATCTGATGAGGCAACAAGCTCTTTGGAAACATAACAAGTTAGCATTGGCTTCCCTTGGTCTTGAGTTGCAAAAACAATAAAGATATTTGTTCCTAAGTTTCCAAGTTCGTAGGCCAAATCTTTTGCGGCTGAAGCGTCAAGATCAACTTCTTTGGCAAGATATTTTACTCCGTTTTTCTCTTGGAATTCGCCTACCATTTCTGCTTTTAGACCTTTTACTTTGTCGCGTTGCAATGCTTCTACTTGCTTTTTAAGTTTGGCATTTTCGTCTTGCAGCTGCGCAACGGCTTTGATGGTATCCTGTGGGTTTTTTAAACTTTCTTTGATTACTGCCAACGTATTTTCTTGATCAGCAAAATAATTTTTCACAGCTTCGCCTGTAATTGCCTCAATACGTCTGATTCCCGCTGCAACTGCTCCTTCGCTGATAATTTTGAAATGCCAAATATCGGAAGTGTTTTTGACGTGGATTCCTCCACAGAGTTCCATACTGTCGCCAAATTTAATTGCACGAACAGTATCGCCGTATTTCTCGCCAAATAATGCCATCGCCCCTTCTTCTACCGCTTGCGCGAAAGGTACGTTGCGTCTTTCAATTAGTGGAATCTGCTCTTGGATCTTTAGATTTACGAAGTTTTCTATTTGCTCAATTTCTTCGGTTGAAAGTTTTGCGAAATGCGAAAAGTCAAAACGTAAATAATCCGGACTTACAAGAGAACCTTTTTGCTCCACGTGGGTTCCGAGAAATAATCTTAACGCTTGATGCATTAAGTGGGTTGCTGTATGATTTTTTGCTGCTTCGGCACGTAAATTTGTATTTACAAGAGCCATAAATTTCCCTTCCACGTTCTCAGGTAATTCTTTCGCAAAATGCATAATCAAGTTGTTCTCTTTCTTAGTATCAAAGATTTCGATAGCTTGATTTGGAGTAAATAATGTTCCTTTATCTCCTACTTGTCCTCCACCTTCTGGATAGAAAGGAGTTTTGTTTAGAACTATTTGGTATAATTCTCCGTCTTTTTTCGAATCTACTTTTCGGAATCTTGTGATTTTTACTGCTTGCTGATCTACATCATAACCAACAAATTCTTCCGATTTTGAATCATCCAAAATTGTCCAATCTGTAGTAGAAATTTCTGATGCTGAACGAGAGCGTGTTTTTTGCTCTTGCATTGCGGCTGCAAATCCTGCTTCGTCTAAGTCAAAACCGCGCTCTCTTAAGATAAGTGCGGTTAAATCGATTGGAAATCCAAAAGTGTCATATAGTTCGAAAGCCTTACGACCATCGACCATTTCATTTTCTGATTCTTTAATTACTTTTTCTAATAATTGAAGTCCTTGATCTAAAGTTCTAAGGAATGATGTTTCCTCCTCGCGAATAACATTCGCAACCAAATCCTTTTGAGTTCTGATTTCTGGAAACGAATCGCCCATTTGCTTTGCCAAAGTATCTACTAATTTGTAGATAAACGCTTCCTTAGTATTAAGGAATGTAAATCCGTATCTGATAGCACGGCGTAAAATACGTCTGATAACATATCCTGCGCCACCATTTCCTGGAAGTTGACCATCTGCAATTGCAAATGCAACCGCACGTACGTGATCTGCAATAACACGAATGGCAATATTTGTCTTTTCTTCTTCGTCATCCTTTGCTACAATTGTATAGGTAGCTCCAGTGATTTTTGTAATTTGATTGATAAGCGGTGTAAAAACATCTGTATCGTAGTTTGATTTTACATTTTGTAAAACCATACAAAGACGTTCAAAACCCATTCCTGTATCTACGTGCTGAGCAGGAAGTTTTTCTAG
>JBBSRP010000215.1:0-5126 GCA_038242935.1 Flavobacteriales bacterium | reverse complement strand
TCGTGCTCCAGGAACAGATCAATTGACCGCGCAAGCAATACGATCAGACTTCTTTGAACAAGCACAACATTTCCCACGCAACGTGCGTGAACTTCAAAGGTATTTTTCCGAATCAAATTCAACTGCCAAAGTTCGCGCTTTCCCTGGAGAAGGAGTTGACGTACCAATATGGATTCTAGGATCAAGTACAGATAGTGCTGCTCTTGCTGCCGCTTCTGGATTGCCATATGCTTTTGCTGGACATTTTGCACCAAGACAAATGTATCAAGCTTTTGAAGTTTATAGAGAGAACTTTATTCCCTCAGTGCATTTGCAAAGTCCAAAAATAATGGCGTGCGTAAATGCTGTTGCCGCAGACACTAACGAAGAAGCTGAATTATTATCTTCAAGTCTACTGCAAATGTTTAGAAACTTAGTTACCAACAACAGAAAAGGTTTACAGAAACCAGTTCCGAATTTTATAGATCAGATGTCAGAGGAAGAACGCTTCCACGTTGGTCAAATGACAGCTTGTTCTTTTGTAGGAGATGCTGCAAGCATCACAAAGCAACTGAAAGAGTTTATAGATTATACTGGAGCAGATGAAATAATGATAACAAGTCCCATTTATGATATGGATGCAAAACTCCACAGCATGGATATTATGAAAACGGTAATGGACACAATTAATGAATAGCAAAAAAAAATCCTCTAGAAAAAGAGGATTTTTTTTTGAAATATTTCAAAGCAATTATTTAACTACTGCTTCTCCGTAAAGGTCAAATTCTGTAGCTTCAGTAATTAGAATATCTACAAATTCTCCCGTTTTCAAATACGTTTTAGATGCGTCGATAAGAACTTCATTGTCTACATCTGGACTATCAAATTCAGTACGACCTACAAAGTGAGATCCTTCTTTTCTGTCAATAATACATTTAAATACTTGACCAACTTTCTCTTGATTAAGATCCCATGAAATTTGCGATTGCAATTCCATAATCTCATTTGCTCGAGCTTGTTTTACATCAGCAGGAACATCATCTTCGAGTAAATAAGCATGTGTGTTTTCTTCGTGAGAATAAGCAAAACATCCCATTCTATCAAATTTCATCTCTTGAACCCACTCTTTTAGAATATTAAAATCTTCTTGAGTTTCTCCAGGATATCCAACGATAAGAGTTGTTCTGATAGCTATTCCAGGAACCGCCGCTCTAAAGTCTTTTAGCAGTTTGGTTGTTTTTGCTTGAGTTGTACCACGACGCATAGATTTCAAAATTGAATCTGAAACGTGCTGAAGAGGAATATCAATATAGTTACAAATCTTCGGTTCGCGTTTCATTAAATCTAAAACATCCATCGGGAAACCTGTAGGGAAAGCATAATGAAGACGAATCCATTCAATACCTTCTACTGTAGCAAGCGCTTCCAGAAGTTCGGCAAGATTCCGTTTTTTGTAAATATCCAAACCGTAGTAAGTAAGATCTTGAGCGATAAGAATTAATTCTTTAACACCATTTTTTGCAAGACCTTTTGCTTCGTTCACCAATTTCTCAATCGGTTGCGAAACGTGCTTTCCACGCATAATCGGAATAGCACAGAAACTGCAAGGACGATCACAACCTTCGGCAATTTTTAAATATGCGTAGTTTTTAGGAGTCGTTGTAAGACGTTCACCCAAAAGTTCGTGTTTATAATCTGCACCAAGAGCTTTTAGAAGTAAAGGCAATTCTGTAGTTCCAAAATACTGATCCACATTTGGAATCTCTTTTTCAAGATCGGGGCGGTATCTTTCAGACAAACATCCAGTAACAAATACTTTGTCTACAAGTCCTTTTGATTTTTTGTCGGCATATTCAAGAATCATATTTACAGATTCTGCTTTTGCATTGTCTATAAATCCGCAAGTATTGATGACAATTATATTGCCTTCATTTTCCGGAGCTGCCTCGTGCTCAACATCTTTGCCGCTAGCTTTAAGTTGTCCCATTAATACCTCACTATCGTAGACATTTTTGGAGCATCCTAAAGTGATGACATTTATTTTATTCTTTTTTAATGACTTGGTTCTCATGTAATTGTAAATTGGAGTGCAAAATTACAACTTTTAAAGTGATAAGTTATAATTGTTTAAAGAAAATTGGCAGTAAGCCCGACGTACTAACGCTTTATGATTCGAATTATATACAAAAAGCCGCTGAAAAATTCAGCGGCCTCCTATAATATATTATTTTTGATTCTCTACAATTCAAATATCAGCGAAAGCGAAACATTATTGTTAACTGAACTAATATTCGCTCCTTCGGTAAAACCTTGATTTAAAAACGCTTGTTGACTGTCTCTTTCAAAATAGCTGTAAGCAAGATCTAATTTTGTTCCACCAAAATCATATCCTAAACCTGCAGAATAACCCGTAAGGTCGCCCATTAAATTTTTATTTTTGTAAGGGCTTTGTTCCATTCTATAACCAGCACGAATGCTTAGTTGATTAATTCTGTGCTCAGCACCGATTCTGATTTCTGATGAATTATCTAAGATTTGAGACATTGCATTATTTGTTCCTGTAAATTCATTTTTTGGCTTAAAGGTGGTCGCGCTATAATCTTTGATGGAATAATCAATGCTTATTAAACTAGTCGTTCCTAAAATATAAGCTGCACTTCCCGTCCATTTCCCAGGAGTTTGAAGTTTATAAACATCGTAAGCAACCGTAATACGTGGGTTCACTGTTGTACTTGTCTCAACTTCATCTACAAAGTGTCTGCTAGAAATCGCTTGAGAAATTTCGTCGTTTAGTGAGTACCAAGTTGGAGAATCATAAGCTAATCCTAGACGAAGTCCGTCTGTAACTTTTGCAATTCCTCCTAGTTGGAATGAAAATCCAGAACCATAAGTATAAAGCTCATTGTTGAATCTTAATTTGCTAACTCCATTACTTCCACCGTTTGTATTGCTCTCATATACAGAGGTCGATTGTCTGAAATCTGTAAAATGTGAATTCAAATTCAAACCAAAATAATATTTATTATCGTATGAGGTAGCAATATTGAAGTTTAATTTACCGTTGAAACCAGTTGTTGCAACTGCATTTTCTTGATAGTAATTTCCACCTGCAAGAACATTGCTAATATATTGAGAGTTGTTTAAATCGTTCGTTATTGGATTAATTAAAAATGCTTGATATCCTAAAAATGCTTGAGCATCACCATAATTTAAATTTTCATAGTAAGAAGATTCCAAAGTATTTAATGGCACTGCACCTTGATTAGCATAACTCAAGAAATAATCTGTAATAGAATTGTTGGGGTTAGTTCCAGCGGAGAACAATGAATTATTGAAATTGTTGGTATTTTCGTAATTTACACCTAACGTTACTTTATTCCATTTGCTATTAGCATTGTCATTCTTAAAAACGAAAACGGCGCCACCCTGGCTTAAGTCGATAGAATTTTCTTTCTGATCTGTCAATGTTCCAAAGTATTCAGATTTATTTTTTTTGTTCAAGCTGCTCAAAGTTAATCCCACTTGACTTGTAGTAAAAACGGCAGATCCAGCTGGATTGACATTTATTGCAGAGAAATCTCCACCCAAAGCTCCAAATGCACCACTCATTGCTCTAAACCTTGCGGTACCATTTAAATTTTCTTGACTATAACGAATTGCATCTGTTATGTCCTGCGCTTGCATTGCCGAGAATCCAAACATGGCCAAGGCAAAAGTTGCATATTTTTTCATCTTATATCGTATTTGTTGTTTAAAAAAATACCTACTTAAAATAATTTTCAAGCAGGTATTAGGGAAATATTTTACTGTTTATCTTCTACCACCGCTACTTCTTGATGATCCACTGTTACTTCCGCTGCTTCTCATTGATCCACTAGAATTACTTCTCATAGTGCCTGAGTTGCTAGATCTATTATTGTAATTAGAATTGCTTCTTTGTGGAGCCGTCTGCTGTTGCGGCGTTGGCTGATATTGTTGAGTTCTCTGAGGAGTATATGATCGTTGTGTATTATTATTATTATTATACTGTCTAGGAGTAGGAGGAGTTATAGCTCTTTGAGGAGTATAATTAGGTCGTACAGTATTTTGTGTTCTTTGAGGTGCAACTGGTCTTTGAGTGTTATCTGTTCTTGTTGGAGCTGTAGGTCTTACAGTATTATCTGCCCTAGTAGGAACTGGTCTTACAGTTGAATTATTTCTTGTAGGCGATGTAGGTCTAACTGTAGAGTTATCTCTAGTTGTAGAATTTGGTCTTACTGTATTATCTCTTCCAGAAGGAGTTGGTCTTGCAGTTGCATCATTTCTAGTTTGACCTTCATAAATTGACGAACTTCTAATTGGAGAATTTACTGAACTTCTTGTTGGTGAGATTGAAGAACGACGGCTTGTGTTAAAGCGATCACCATTTTCGTAAGATGATCCTCTTCTACCATTTTGGTGAACATAGTCATTTCCGTAATAATAATTATTACCGTAATAGTTGTTACCATGATAATTACCGTAATAACCACCATAGTAATTATTATATCCATAATAAGGATTATAAAAAGGACTATAAAATCCTAGGCCCCAAGATGGGCCGTAATAGCCACCCCATCCGCCATAACCAGGACCGTACCATGGATAATAGCTTCCACCATACCAATAGCTGCTCCAGTAGTTAGGAGAGTTCCAATTATTCCCATAAACATTGACCGTAATATTGTCAGAATTGCTTCCCCAAGCCGGATATCCTTGATTATATCCTTGGTCTTCTACGTAGTCAGAATTTGTTACGGCAGTGTTATACGAATCTACATCTGTAAAAATTTCGCTGTTTTCTTCGTTTAATGCACTAAAATATTCTTTATATTCCGTTGCTTGGTTATTTTGTCCGCTATCGTAGTTGCTGTTTTCACGATTTGCAGACGCTCCATAGATGCCATCACGGTCGTAATAGGAACTATTGGAGTAAGTTCCACAAGAAGTGACAGAAATGGCTAACATTCCAAGAATTAAATATCTTGATAATTTTGGTTTAGAAATGGTATTAGTTTTCATATCTGTTAGCTTTTTTATTGTTGCACATTACAAAAATAGTTAGTTTTGTCGAACTATTCAGTTAAATAAAAATAAACAATATTTGTGCCAAAGTATTCATTATGAGC
>JBBSRP010000214.1:0-5135 GCA_038242935.1 Flavobacteriales bacterium | reverse complement strand
ATTGTTACTTGATGTAACGCCACTTTCTCTAGGTATTGAAACTATGGGTGGTGTACTTACAAAATTGATCGAGTCTAACACTACTATCCCAACTAAAAAATCTCAAGTATTCTCTACAGCAGCTGATAGCCAGCCAACAGTGGAAATTCACGTGATTCAAGGTGAAAGAGCAATGGCTGCGGATAACAAAACTATTGGACGTTTCCACTTAGAAGGTATCCCACCAGCGCCAAGAGGTGTTCCACAAATTGAAGTTACTTTTGACATTGATGCCAACGGTATCATCAAAGTATCTGCAACTGACAAGGGAACAGGTAAATCTCACGATATTCGTATCGAAGCTTCTTCAGGTCTTACAGCTGAAGAAATCGAAAGAATGAAGAAAGATGCTGAAGCAAATGCTGATGCTGATAAAATCACAAAAGAGAAAGTTGAAAAACTTAACGAAGCTGACGGAATGATCTTCCAAACAGAAAGCCAGTTGAAAGAACTTGGAGATAAAATCTCTGACGAACATAAAACGGCAATCGAATATGCTTTGACAGAACTTAGAATGGCACACCAAAATCAGGACGTAAAAGCTATCCAAACTGCACTTGATAATATCAATGCTGCTTGGAAAACTGCAACTGAAGCAATGTACGCTCAAGGTGATGCTCAGCAAGGTGGAGCAGATCAAGGACAGCCAGCTGCTGATACTAACAGTGGTGACGATGTTCAAGATGTTGACTACGAAGAAGTAAAATAATACTTTTTAAGTAAATAGGAAAACCCCGACTAGCAATAGTCGGGGTTTTTTGTTTTTAAAAACTATGTTTCCTTGCATATCTGTTATAATCTGAACTCACTACTATCAATATTGCAAGCCAAACTGCACTGAAGCAATGTAGCCGCAAGGTGACGCTCAGTAAGCTGGAGCAGATTAAGGACAACCAACTTCTGACGATGTTCAAGATGTTGATCACGAAGAAGTAAAATAATACTTTTTAAGTAAATAGGAAAACCCCGACTAGCGATAGTCGGGGTTTTTTGTTTTTAATAATGTCAGTGAGTGTTGAATTGGTATCTGCAAAATTGAGAACTCAATTATATCAGTATTGAAAGCCAGCCTTCAACTGAAACAATGTCCGCTTAAGAACTCAGTAAAGGTAGAGTAGACTCACTTCTAATACTCACCCAAACGAATTATAGCCAATGTTTACTAACACTTTAAAGTGTCGTTTTATATCTAATATGTTAATAACCAAACTTTATAGTGTATCTTGTGAAAATGATTTTTACATTTGTGTAGAATTTCACGCATTATGATGGCTACTAAATCAACTGTAAAACTTTTTCTACAAGAATTAAAGCAAATTATGAAAGTTTGGGGAATTATCTTCTCAAATCGCCCTAAAAACAGCATTCAGCATCTTGCAGATTTAAGTATTAACGCAAAAATGCGTGAAGAAATAATTCTTAGTCTAGAAGTGGAAGATTACAGTGAAGGTCCTTTAGATGAAACACAACTTGGAGGAACTGAAATGTGGATTTTTGGCAAATCAATTAAAAGTAAGCATGTTTATATTAAGTTGACTATCTCAAAAATTTCGAATAGCGCCATTTGCATTTCCTTTCATAAGGCTGAATTTCCAATAGAATACCCACTTAAGGATTAAAACTAAAAAAAACAATTATGAAAAGTCCATTCACAGGTACCGAAATGATCTTGCAAATTGAAAAGAGTACGTTGGTTTTTCGAAAAGAAGAATTCCAATATATTCATAAAAGTTATTATTGCGCCGTTAGAAATGAAACATTTACAAATACAGATTTAGATGAATTCAATTTAAACCAAGTATACAATCAGTATAGAGACAAGCATAATATTCCGTTTGTGGACGAAATAAAAGAATTTAGAGAAAAGTATTCTTTAAGTTATGCCGACATAACTAACATATTAGGCTTAGGAACAAATAGCTATAGTAATTACGAAAAAGGAGAAGTACCTAGCTTGGCTAATGCAGCTTTATTAAAAGCAGTAATTAATAATTCGGGAACGTTAACAGAATTAATTAAAACAAATAATGAAATTTCAGAAACTCAACGAGAGAAGTTTTTAAGAAATATTAAAAAAGTAAAAAATGAAGAAGAGATAAATAGTCGAAAACAGGAATTAATTGACTACGTTTTTGATTACAATTTTTTACCTGATAATTATTCTGGGTACAAAAAACCCAATTTTGATAAGTTAGCTGAAATGGTGGTTTATTTTGCTGAAAAAATAAAAGTTACTCCAACTAAAATGAATAAGCTTCTATTTTATTCTGATTTTTTAAATTATAAATTGACAGGCGTCTCAATAAGTGGAACAAGATATTTTGCTCATACGCATGGTCCTGTTCCCAAGAAATTCAGAACTCTATTCGATTATCTTGCCGACCAGCAAATGATTGATTTAGTTTCGGTACAATACCAAAATGGTTTTATTGGGGAAGAATTTGTTAAAAACCCATCTAGGACATTTAATAGTGCCTTATTTGATGATTCAGAAATAATTGTTCTAAATAAGATTGTTGCAACATTTGAAAGGTATAATGCCAGCGAAATGAAAGAATTAAGTCACGAAGAGAGGGCGTGGATCAATAATGAAAAAGGTAAAGATTTAATAGATTATAATTATGCGTTTGAGTTAATTCACGTTTGAACATACGTCAGCTTTAGCTAATTTGTCTTTATACTTTTGTTATAATTCAACCTAGATTTTATGTTAGTCATTGAAATTTCACTTCTCACATAAATACAAAAACCCCGATTAGCAATAATCGGGGTATTTTGTTTGGCGTAATTTACAATATTGATCCTATTTGATTTCTACTACTTCTTATAATTCTTGTGCACAGTAGTAAATTTATTATTTGAAGTTTGTAAAATTATAACTCCGTTTCTCCCTTGAGTGCCGCAAAAATTTAACGCAGCTATATTTGTTAAATACATTATATTATAGGTTTCCACCAAAAGTAATTCCTTTAGCAATTCCTTGTTTTCTATTAAGTGACCATTTACAATCAAGATAGGTGCAGGATTTAAATATTTCTCATCTTCTATTTTAACTATTACATTAGGATTGCCTTGAGCAAATACCTTGGCAATACTATCCACTTTTCCTCCATCATTAGGATTATACTTCAGAACTTGCACAATTAATGAATCAACATATTTATAGAGTGCTTCATCCTTTAGTTCATCAAAACGAATCAGGTTAAGTTCAGAATTACTTTTCTGTGTTAATGCAATAATTCGGAATTGGTCTTTTAGCGAACCGTTCTGATAATACTCTAATACTTGACCGAAGTCTTCTTTCCGTAATTTAATTTTCTCTTTAGCAACAACCGTCTTTGAAGTCGGTGCTTCACTACAAAAATTGAAATCAACTGTCTTAAACTCTTTTCTAGAAAATACCCATTTCTTTTGAGAACAACTTTCTATATTCCGATAAAATTTAATCGTGTCAGTTGTAGAAAATATTTTACCTGCATTTTCGGTAACCCAAATGCCTCTCAAATCTCTCTTCTTAATTTGCGAATAACAAAAAGTTGTAAATAAACTAAAAGCTAAAATAAGTGATTTTATTTTCAATTCTATAGGTTTTTGAATTACTCCGAAAGCCTAATCTCAAACAATTTATCCCAATTCTTTCCAGTTACAAAAATTGTCTTGGTTTTAGGATTATAGGCAATTCCATTTAACACATCAAGATCTGGGTGACTAGTCACTTTAGATTTTAAGTCGACCAAATTAATAACTGCTTCCACAGATCCTGTTTTTGGATCTATAACCGCAATCGCATCTCTACCATAGATATTTCCAAAGATTTTTCCGTCAATCCACTCAAGTTCATTCACCGCTTTAATTTTACTTCCCGCCGTATAGACATTGATATAATCCACTTCCTTCATCGTTTCGGGATCCAATTTCCAAATCTTTTCAGATCCATCAGACATATACAGGTTCGTTCCGTCATTCGTAAGTCCCCAACCTTCCATTTTTTTGAAGTACGGAAATGTCTTGATTTTCTTCAAATTATCAGCATCATAAACATAGCCTTCGTTATTCTGATAGGTCAATTGGTACACCTTATTGTTCAGAATTGTAATTCCTTCACCAAAAACCTGCATCGGAAGATCTACATTTTGATAAATAGTTCCGGTTTTATAATCTACTTTTCGCACTTTCGAAATTCCGCGAATCCCAGTTCCCATTCCTGCACCATTTCCCGTTCCTTCAAACAACGTATCTCTGTAAAATTCCAGTCCTTGAGTGTACGAAGTCAGGTCGTGCGGATACGTATTTACAATTGTATAGTTGATAAGTTTAGGCTGAATACTCGAAATAACTTCAACGCGACTTTCTGCGTCTGACGTATTTTTATCCGAATACACAACCGCTTTTACCGACTGATATCCCAATTTTGCATTGTCCAAAACGTAGGTTAGGGGAGAAGCCGAATCCTGAGTTCCCACATTCTTGTCGTTTACATAATAAACAATACTGTCTATTTTTTTGTTTTCAGGATTCAAAATCGCCAGTTTTAAAGTATCGCTAATCCTATATTGAGTCTTAAATTGAGAGCTATCGAAGCTAAAAGAGTTAATTTTTGATTTTTCTTTGTCGCCGCAGCTATATACGATTGTCGCTAAGAAAATGATTGCTAATAACTTATGTTTTTTCATTGTTCAAATAATTTATAAAGCAATATACAAATAGTATTTTAATGCTTTTCCCCTTGCAAAAATATAAAAAGAATGTATCTTTGCAGCGGCAAGTCCTACACGACCAGCTCCTGCAGAATCCTCCAGGATGGGAACATAGCAAAGGTATGTGGTTGTAGCGGTGCGATGTAGGTCGCTTGCCATTTTTTTCTTCTTTGAAGTCTTCCATATCGGAGGATTTTTTTTTGCAATAAACTTTCGAAATTTCTTTTGGGCGAGACCTGCGCCAGAACGTTTTCGGTAAAGTAGAAAATTCTAGTTGGCTTGGTCAGGCTATTCGTTCCCAATCTTTGTTGTAGCTTTTGCTCCGCAAAGCCACAACAAAGGATTTTTACTTCTATCCTTCTCGCAAAATCGTCGTTAGCGACAACATTTTCATCATTT
>JBBSRP010000213.1:0-5138 GCA_038242935.1 Flavobacteriales bacterium | reverse complement strand
CCTTTTTCTTCGAAGTTTTTGAGCGCTGCAGTCCTGATATCGTGAAGTTCAGTATCTACATTTACGCGTTCTTCAAAGGCAATATGAGATGATATTAATTTTTCTTTTAATTCCATTTTGTATAATTCTTAAAGTTGCTACAGAAATTATAATTGAGAATTTCAACCGAATTTAGAAGCAGCTTTTTCATATTAATTTTTATAAACTAGTATCGAAAATTCAGACTAATTTTCTGCTTTGATCCAGTCGTATCCTTTTTCTTCTAGCTGATGCGCTAATTCTTTTCCGCCCGATTTTACAATCTTACCATCTAGAAGAACGTGTACGAAATCTGGTACGATATAGTCTAGTAATCTTTGGTAGTGGGTAATAAGGATCACAGCATTTTTATCACTTTTCAGTTTATTAACCCCATTCGCTACGATGCGCAGTGCATCAATGTCAAGTCCTGAATCGGTCTCATCAAGAATTGCAACTTTAGGCTCAAGCATCGCCATTTGGAAGATTTCATTACGCTTTTTCTCTCCACCCGAAAAACCTTGATTTAGAGAACGAGAAAGAAATTTACGATCAATTTCCAAAAGTTCAGATTTTTCACGAATCAATTTTAGCATGTCTTTTGCAGGCATTTCGTCCTGTTTTCTTGCCTTTCTAGTTTCGTTAATTGCTGTACGAATAAAGTTGGTGACAGATACTCCAGGAATCTCTACAGGATATTGAAACGATAGAAAAATTCCTTTGTGAGCGCGTTCTTCTGGAGCTAAATCTGCAAGATCTTCGCCGTCAAGAATTACTTGTCCTTCTGAAACATCAAAATAATCGTTTCCAGCAATTACTGATGCCAAAGTACTTTTTCCAGAACCGTTTGGCCCCATGATAGCGTGAACTTCTCCTGCTTTAACTTCTAGATTTAATCCTTTTAATATTTCTTTCCCGTCTACAGCGGCATGTAAATTTTTTATTGATAACATAGTGTCTTATTATATAGTATATTATTCGATTGAATGGTGGACCTAAGCGACTTGCTTATCCCACGGATCCTTCTAATGAAATTTCTAGTAATTTTTGAGCTTCTACAGCAAACTCCATCGGAAGTTTGTTAAGTACATCTTTGCTAAAACCATTTACGATCAATGCAATTGCTTTCTCTGTAGGAATTCCACGTTGATTGCAATAGAATACTTGATCTTCTCCAATTTTACTTGTTGTTGCTTCGTGCTCAACTTTGGCAGATGGATTTTTACTTTCGATATAAGGGAAAGTATGCGCTCCACAATTGTTACCCATCAATAACGAGTCACATTGAGAGAAGTTACGAGCGTTTTCTGCTCCTGATCCTATTCGCACAAGTCCACGGTAACTATTTTGAGATTGTCCTGCAGAAATTCCTTTAGATATAATGGTAGATTTTGTATTCTTACCAATGTGAATCATTTTGGTCCCTGTATCTGCTTGTTGGAAATTGTTGGTTACAGCAATCGAATAGAATTCTCCTACTGAATTATCTCCTTTTAAGATACAAGACGGATATTTCCAGGTTACAGCAGATCCTGTTTCTACTTGTGTCCAAGAAACTTTTGCTCCAGTTTCGCAAATAGCACGTTTCGTTACAAAGTTGAAAACTCCACCTTTACCTTCACTGTTTCCAGGATACCAGTTTTGAACGGTTGAATATTTAATTTCGGCATTGTCAAGGGAAATAAGTTCAACTACAGCAGCGTGAAGTTGATTTTCATCTCTTGACGGTGCAGTACAACCTTCTAGGTAAGAAACGTAACTTCCTTCGTCTGCGATAAGAAGTGTTCTTTCAAACTGTCCTGTACCACCTTGATTGATTCGAAAATAGGTAGAAAGTTCCATTGGGCATTTCACACCTTTTGGAATATAGCAGAAAGATCCATCAGAGAAAACTGCTGAATTTAATGCTGCATAGAAATTATCTTTTTGAGGTACAACTGTTCCCAGATATTTGCGAACTAATTCTGGATGTTCACGAATTGCTTCGGAAATAGAACAGAAAATAATACCTTTTTCAGATAAGCTAGATTTGAATGAGGTTGCAACCGAAACTGAGTCGATTACAATATCCATTGCAACACCCGAAAGTGCTTTCTGCTCATCAAGAGAAATTCCAAGTTTTTTGAAGGTTGCCAATAATTCAGGATCTACCTCATCAAGACTTGCGTATTTTGCCTGTGTAACTGGCGCAGAGTAATAAGAGATGGCTTGAAAATCTGGTTTTGTGTAATGAACGTTTGCCCATTCCGGTTCTTCCATTTCCAACCATCCTCTATACGCTTCAAGTCGCCACTCTGTCATCCATTCTGGCTCTTCTTTCTTTTGTGAAATTGCCCTAACGACATCTTCATTTAATCCTACTGGAAAAGTTTCAGATTCTATATCGGTAAAAAATCCGTACTCATATTCTTTATTTTCCAGTTCGACTTTTAAGTCGTCTTCTGTGTATTTTGACATATTTGTTAAATTAAATCTAAAAAATTAAAATGAGCTAAATAATCTAAATGAAACCACTATCGACTAATTGAGCTTAAACAAACCTTTTAAATATTTATTTTAATTTCCTAACTACTTGGAAATTTACTGAACTCACTACTTATTTTTATTCTGCGTCTCGAGGTTTTTCAGATATTTGATATAATTTCCTAATTGCTGGGAAATCTCTGTAACATCACTTTTAAATTCCAAAAAAATGTCCTCGTTAATATCTTCTAATAATTGTAAAAAGTTAAACATATTGCGACACTCTCCTGCTGAACCTTTTGCGAAATATAAAAACCGAATCAATTCCTTCTTGGTCTCTCTTTCAAAACCTTCTGCAATATTATTCGAAGTTGATATGGCAGCTCGCTGTAATTGGCTTTTCAAACCAAAGTCTTTCGCAATCTCTGGATTGGTCTTGGTAAAATTATAAACTTTAACTCCGAAAAGAAGTGCTTTTTGATACACTGGCATTTCTTCAAAAGAATTATTTTTTGCCATAATAGAAAATTTAAATAACCGAAAAAACCGAAAGCATCAAAAAAAAAATATATTGCGATAAAAACGTTTTGCTGGAAAACCTTCAATTTAGCTTTTTTAGAATACTCTATCTTTTAGTTTTTTTTAATTTTGATTTTTTTGATTTTTTTTGATTTTTCTTTTATTTCGATTGTCTTTACATTGAAAAACTCTCCCCACATCCACAAGTTCTATTCGCGTTTGGATTATTAAAAACAAATCCTTTACCATTAAGCCCGCCTGAGAACTCTAGTATTGTACCTGCGAGGTACAGAAAACTTTTTTTCTCTACTGCAATTTGTATGTCGTTATCTTTAAATACTTTGTCACTTTCATTTATAGTTTTATCAAAAGTAAGTTCGTAGGAAAGTCCGGAGCAACCGCCGCTTTTTACGCCTACGCGCACGTAATCTTGACTGGAATCAAAACCATCATCCGTCATCAAATTGATGATCCGTGTTTTTGCTGTTTCAGAAACCTTTATCATTGTTATCTTTATTTTGTCTAAATTAACCACAAAGATACAAAATGAATCTATTTTTAATGCTATGATGGGATTTTTATAACTAATAGGATTATAAAAAATATCTATTAGAACCGCTCAAAATTTCTTATTTTGCAGGATTATTTTTGAAAACAGCTAATTATGAAATTATATCCTATAGAAAGTGGCAATTTTAAGTTGGACGGAGGCGCAATGTTTGGCGTTGTACCCAAAACAATTTGGAACAAGACTAATCCTGCAGATTCGAATAATTTAATTGATATTGCTGCTCGCTGCCTTTTAATTGAAGATGGAAAAAGATTAATCTTGATTGATACAGGAATGGGCGACAAGCAATCGGAAAAATTTTTTGGGTATTACTCCTTGTGGGGATCTCATACAATTGACAAATCTCTGGCAAAATATGGTTTCAGTCGTGACGATATTACTGATGTTTTTCAAACCCATTTGCATTTTGATCATTGTGGTGGAAGCATTCAATGGAATAAAGATAAAACTGGCTATGAGCCAGCTTTTAAAAACGCAAAGTTTTGGAGTAACGAAAATCATTGGGAATGGGCTACAAAACCAAATCCTCGGGAGAAAGCCTCTTTCTTGAAGGAAAATATCTTACCGATACAAGAAAGCGGTCAGCTTGAATTTGTAAAAAGACCAGAAGGTGATTATGAGTTTTCGGAAGAATTAAATTTCGGAATATTTTATGTTGATGGTCACACAGAGAAAATGATGCTACCAAAACTTCAGTATAAAGATAAAACCATCTATTATATGGCAGATTTGCTACCAACGGCAGGACATATCCCGTTGCCTTACGTTATGGGTTACGATACAAGACCTTTGCTAACACTTCCTGAAAAAGAAAAATTCTTAAAAGAAGCTGCGGCTAATAATTATTATCTTTTCCTTGAACACGATGCTCATAACGAGATAATCACAGTGGAAGAAACAGACCGTGGAGTTCGATTAAAAGATGTATTTACTTGCGACGAAATCTTAAGATAAAGTTAATCGTATTTAGATTGTTCCAATAAATATTATTTTGCGCCACATATTTGCAAACGCATTACAAAACCCAAAAGATGAGATTACTACAAACATTTACCATAGCCACAATGGCTACCTTGTTGCTTAGCAACTGTACAACGCAAAAAGCGCCGCTTTATCAGACAGTGGACAAAAGTGGAATCGTAGCTAAGAAAACTGCTATTTCAGAAAATGATCTTAAACGGTGGAGTCATTTAGATTTACTAAAAGATAGTATCCCTGGAATGAGTGTTGACAAAGCGTATGAGCTTTTGCTAAAAGACAAAAAGAGTACAACTGTCATTGTTGGAGTTATAGATTCAGGTGTAGATATAATTCATGAAGATTTGAAAGCTAATATTTGGACCAATCTAAAAGAGATAGCTGGAAACGGAATTGACGATGACAACAACGGTTATATAGATGATGTTCACGGGTGGAATTTTCTAGGTGAGGCGACTCACGAAAACTTGGAAATGACGCGTATCATTAAAAAAGGAGACGACGGATCTGCTACGTACAAACGTGCACTTGCGGATTATGACAAGAAGAAGCAAGAAGCGATGTCTGGAAAACAGCAAGTAGATTTTAT
>JBBSRP010000212.1:0-5144 GCA_038242935.1 Flavobacteriales bacterium | reverse complement strand
ATTTTATGTAATTACCTTTGCCGCAGTTTAACTTTACAAAACAAGATGAAACTCAACACACAACAACTACAAGACTTGACAATACAAGTCAGAAGAGACATTCTAAGAATGGTACATGCGGTAAACTCTGGACATCCAGGCGGATCACTTGGCTGCGCTGAATTTTTGGTTTGTTTGTATCAAAATTTAATGGAGCGCAAAGATACTTTTGAAATGGACGGAATAGGTGAAGATTTATTCTTCCTTTCAAACGGGCATATTTCTCCAGTTTTCTATAGCGTATTGGCACGTAGCGGCTACTTTCCAGTAGAAGAATTAAAGACTTTCAGAAAATTAAATACGCGTCTTCAAGGACATCCAACTACGCACGAAGGTTTGCCGGGAGTGCGTGTAGCATCTGGATCTTTGGGACAAGGAATGTCTGTTGGTATCGGTGCTGCTCAAGCAAAGAAATTAAATAACGACAACCATATTATTTATACTCTTCACGGAGATGGCGAATTGCAAGAAGGTCAAAACTGGGAAGCAATTATGTACGCCTCCGCGAAAAAAGTAGATAATCTTATTTCGACAATTGATCTTAACGGAAAGCAGATTGACGGATCTACGGACGAAGTACTTCCGATGGGAAGCATCCGCGCGAAGTTTGAAGCTTTTGGTTGGGATGTTTTAGAAATTGAAAAAGGAAACGATATTGATTCAGTTTTAGCTGGGATGAAAGATGCAAAATCTCGCACTGGAAAAGGAAAACCAGTATGTGTGTTATTGCATACAGAAATGGGTAATGGAGTAGATTATATGATGTACACTCATGCGTGGCATGGTAAAGCACCGAGTAACGATCAATTGGATCTAGCTTTGAAGCAGAATTTGCTGGAAGAGATGAGTGATTATTAATCCCCACCCAACCTCCCCAAAGGGGAGGCGCAGCTTCACAGGTGGAATGTTTACGAGTAGTACAACAGAAATTAGGATCTGCTCTAAAGTATCGAATGAAATATAATACTAGAGCGAAATTTATATTAAATGGAAGTGAATAAATAGAATTGTTTTAGGTCTGAAGGAAGTATTATTGGAAATTTTTCAATCTTTAAATCTTTCCATTTTTAAATCTATTTATTAATCTTTCAATTTTCAAATCTTTCAATCTTTCAATCTTAACAAAATGAAAACATATAAAAATATAGGTAGTAAAGACACTAGATCAGGATTTGGTGCTGGACTAACAGAGCTTGGACAGAAGAACGAGAATGTGGTAGCGCTATGTGCTGACCTTATTGGATCTTTGAAAATGGATGACTTTAAGAAGAATCATCCAGAACGATTTTTCCAAATTGGTATTGCTGAAGCAAATATGATTGGTATTGCTGCAGGACTTACCATTGGCGGAAAAATTCCATTTACTGGAACATTTGCGAACTTTTCTACAGGAAGAGTTTACGATCAGATTCGACAATCTGTGGCTTATTCAGATAAAAATGTAAAAATCTGTGCTTCTCACGCGGGACTTACCCTTGGCGAAGATGGCGCAACACATCAAATTCTTGAAGATATTGGTCTTATGAAGATGTTGCCAGGAATGACGGTTATCAATACTTGCGATTACAATCAGACAAAAGCGGCGACAATGGCAATTGCTGATCATCAAGGACCGGTTTACTTGCGTTTTGGACGTCCGGTAGTGCCTAATTTTATGCCAGCAGACCAAGAATTTGTAATTGGAAAAGCGATTATGCTAAGCGAAGGAAAAGATGTTACAATTGTAGCAACTGGACATTTGGTTTGGGAAGCGCTAATTGCTGCTGAAAAACTAGAAGCGGAAGGAATTTCGGCTGAAGTAATCAATATCCACACTATCAAGCCTTTGGACGAAGAAGCAATTTTGAAATCTTTGGCTAAAACCAAATGTATTGTGACTGCTGAAGAGCATAATATGCTTGGTGGTCTTGGCGAAAGTGTTGCCCGTGTATTATCGACAAATCATCCTGCACCACAGGAATTTGTTGCGGTAAATGATAGCTTTGGTGAAAGTGGAACTCCAGAAGAATTAATGAATAAGTACAAACTTAATAATGAGGCGATTGTAGCTGCTGCTAAAAAAGTGGTTGCCAGAAAGTAAATTTTTTATTTAAGTTTTAGATATAAAGGCCCGAAGGATTTGAAATTCTTTGGGTCTTTTTTTTGATATGTTTTTTTTGATGTTTTGTGCGGGTGGGTTTGATAGCTTTACTTTGTGTGGCTTCGACAAGCTCAGCCATCGAGGAAGACGACAGGATTACCAGGTTGAAAAAGTTTCGTTTTGTGAGTTGTCGTGAATTTAATGTCGCCAATTTCTATTTAGCAAGAGTGCCCTAGCCCCGATTGTCGTGGAAATCCTGAAAGTGGCAAATGACATTGGGCACTGCGCTACAAGAGCGACCAACGGAAGCTCCTTGTAGTGCAATGTGCACAAGGAATTTGCGCTTGCAGATTGTAGCAGAAAGCGGGAATAGCTCCAAAAAAAAATCCCGCTACCAATGATGATAGCGGGATTGAATATTTTTATTAAACTCTTAGTGACAAGTTGGATCTAGGTATTTTGGAATTGATCCGCCCGGACAAGTTGGGAAGGTAATTACACCATTTTCAAGGATTTCGAACTTAGTTAAGTATCCGTCACCATCATCATCATTATCCCAATAATTTGGTATTCCGTCACCGTCTGTATCATATAATTCTGGATCATCACCTGGATTTGCAACCTCATCTTTGGATAAAATTCCGTCGAAGTCGTGGTCTCTGTATTTAAGTTCCATAAGTTTGAAAGAAAAAATAAGCGGTGAATATATTGGTATCGCACCAGATGAAGCACCATAATATGCTAAACCCGACGGCACAAACATTGCTCCTGCTCCATAATCTGTGAAATTTGTAGGAGAAGATTCATCTCCATCTGCAGCGTAAAAACCGGTTTTGAATAATGGAATAATCTCCAACCAACCTCGCACTTTTACTTTTTCGAAACTAAACCAAACTGGATTTTCAGCACTATCAAAAACAACATCTGATATTAAGTTTCCTTTGTAAGTAACATAAACAGAATCCAGCTTTGTAGGTTGTCTATTACCACCTTCGCGAAGATTGAGGTAGTAAACTTTATAATCGATTTCGCCTTGCTTTACCATTTTATGCTGAAGAGGAAATTCTGTTTGCATTCTAATTGAAGTTTGAGCAGCATCTATTTTGGCGAAAGTAACATCCAATTCTGGCGTTACTGTCATATAATGAGTATCAATATATTTGTTGATTGAATCAAGGTCTGCGGTGTATTGGAGGGCGAAATCCCTAAGTGGAATCTGCTCAACTTTATCAGTTTTTGAACAAGAAGCAATGGCAATTGCCAATAGCAAGAAAAGTAATTTGGACAAATTCTTCATTCTTAAAGTAAATTTAAGTGCGCAAGATACAATATTGGTTTATTTTTGTAAATACTTTAACGCTCAATTTAGAAAAAACAATGAGGATTGATAAATATTTATGGTGTGTGCGCTACTACAAAACCAGAAGTATGGTGACCGAGGCGTGCAAGAAAAACCATGTAACGGTGAACGGTCAGGTTGCGAAACCATCTAAGGAAGTATTTGCTACGGACAAAATTACGTTTCGGAAAGATCAAATAACTCGGATTATTACTGTGCTTGATGTTCCTGACAGCAGAGTAGGCGCAAAACTTGTTGATATGTATCGCAAGGATGAAACGCCTGAGGAATCGTTTGAACATTTGGAATTACTGAAACTCTCCAAGCAGCATTACCGCAAAAATGGTGAAGGCCGACCAACGAAAAAGGACCGTCGTGATCTTGAAGATTATGGTGAGGAGAATAGCGAAAGTGCAACTGAGGAATAAGATATAAAGACATAACTTTAGAATGATGACAAAAAATATAATCCTGACTCATCAGGAAATAGAACACAAAGCCAGAAGAATGGCCTATCAGATTTACGAAACCTTTGATGAGGAGAGTGAAATTGTAATTGCTGGAATTTCGAAAAGTGGTTATGTATTTGCTCAAATGTTGGCAGATAAACTGACCAGCATTTCGGATATCAACGTGATAATCTGTGAAGTTGCCATTGACAAACAGAATCCCTCTGCTCCTATTACAACTTCGCTAAAACCTGAAGAATATAGCAATAAAGGACTGGTGCTCGTAGACGACGTACTAAATTCTGGCGCAACTCTAGTGTACGGCGTTCGTCATTTTCTTGATGTTCCGCTGAAGAAATTTAAAACTGCAGTGCTTGTAGACCGCAATCATAAGAAGTATCCTGTGAAAGCTGATTTTAAAGGGATTTCTCTGAGCACATCTCTTATGGAGCACGTTCAGGTGGTTTTTGAAAAGGAAGGCAATTACGCATATCTAACGGTTTAATGCTGCGATTTCATTTGCAATAGTATCTACAGATTTTTCGTCGACATTTACAGTGTGGGTGGCGTGGGTGTAGAAATAACTTCTTTCGAAAATATGTTTGGCAATAAACTCTGCGAGTTCGGCATCGGGTTGATTGGCGAGAAGAGGTCTGGTCTCTTTTTCGTGTTTTAGTCGCTCTGTTAGAGTTGCGATAGATGCTTTTAGGTAAATGGATGTAATATTATTTCCCTGCAGCATAAGATGGTTGTTTGCATAACAGGGAGTGCCGCCGCCGAGACTCAGTACAAATGAATCTGAATTGGCGATTAGTTCTTTTAAATATTGATGTTCTAGTTTGCGAAATTGCAGTTCTTTATTAGTTTCGAAAAGTTTTTTGATTGAAACTTTTTCGTTTTGCTCTATATATTGGTCGAGATCTATGAAAGGGAGGTGTAGCAGATGTGCCAGTTTTTGGGCGATTGTTGACTTTCCGGAACCCATATAACCTAGAAGAATAATTTTGTTCATTTAATAAATACTTAGAAGTGAGGGTGTTAAAAATACTTTTAAAAAAAAGACAAATTTAAAGCTATTTAGCTTTGAAAACTTAATAAAAGAGCCTTATATTTGCACCCGCATTGAAACAATAAAAACAATGACTCGATAGCTCAGTTGGTAGAGCACATCACTTTTAATGATGGGGTCCTGGGTTCGAGCCCCAGTCGGGTCACGAGTAAAGTTTTTTATTTTATT
>JBBSRP010000211.1:0-5161 GCA_038242935.1 Flavobacteriales bacterium | reverse complement strand
TCTTCTGCTAGACGTCCTGATTCTTGAGCTTTCTTAGCTTTCATCTGACTGTTTAAAGCAAATTTATCTTGATCTTCGCGAGAGATATTATATTTTTCAACTAGATTTTCAGCCGTCTCGCCCATTGCATCAACGCCGTACATTTCTTTCATTTTTGGATTAACAAAACGCCATCCAAAAGAAGAATCATACATTTTTGAATCAGTTCCGTAGCCTTTGGCAGATTTAGAAATTACTAACGGTCCACGAGTCATATTCTCTACTCCTCCAGCAATAAAAACGTCGCCGTCGCCAGCTTTAATAGCGCGATTTGCGTGAATAATTGCCGATAATCCTGAACTACAAAGTCTATTGACAGTTTCGCCAGGGACCGTTTCTGGCAATCCTGCAAGAAGTAATGACATACGAGCAACATTTCTGTTATCGTCTCCAGCTTGATTGGCACAGCCTAAAATTACATCATCATAAGCTGATAATGGAATTTCTGGATTTCTTTCGGCAACAGTCTTAATAACCAGAGCACCCAAATCATCCGCTCTCACTTCTGATAAAGCTCCTTGATAACTCCCAATTGGGGTGCGTATTCCGTCAATTATATATGCTTCCATCTATTCTTTATATTTTGTAATCGACCAATAAGTTTCAGCCGAATTTATGATATTAATCTTCCCATTCCTGAGATGTTCTAAATACAACACCTTTGAAAATTGCAACAACTGTCTCGTCACGTTTTATTAGAATATTGTAAAATCCCAACTTATTTTTTAAGCTTTCCAATGATACTTCAGCGTAAATTTCGTCTCCTTCATTTAGCGCTTCAATGTGATTTATTGATGTTTCTATCGAAACTGATTTTCGTCCGTTGGTGTTCGCAGAAAACCCAAAAGCGGTATCAGCTAATGAATATGCAATACCTCCGTGCGCTTTGCCCATACTATTGAGCATTTCTTGTCTTATAATTAATCCTACTTTAACCTGTCCAATTTCCGAAGAGATAATCTTGATTCCCAACCATTGCGAAAATGGATCGAGACGCAACATTTTGTAAGGTATATCCTGTCCTTGCATCTTAGTAAAATGTTTTGTTTTCACGATTCATTTTACGCAAAATGGAACTACATCTATAGCGATCTTCGTGGTATTCGTTGTAAAGTTCATCCAATTTATCAACACAATATCCGATGCCTTTTTCATCTGCCCAAGCTAATAATCCTTTCGGATAATTAACGCCTTTGGTCATTGCGTTGTCTATATCTTCGGCGGAAGCCACATTAAATAAAAGTGCGTCGGCAGCTTCATTAATTAGCATAATCAGCACTCGGTCAAAAATCATATTTGCCAATTCTGAATCTTGTTTTCGCTCAGGCTTTACGGCACCTTCCGAATAATTGTAGTAACCTCTTCCAGTTTTTCTCCCAAAAAATCCAGCTTCGCTCAAACGTTTTTGAGTAAAAGAAGGTTTGTATCTTGGATCGAAATAAAAGCTGGTAAATACTGACTCAGTTACTGCATAGTTCACGTCATTTCCAATGAAATCCATCAATTCGAACGGGCCCATTTTGAAATTTCCTAGAGTTTTCATTGCAGCATCAATAGTTGCAAAATCAGCAATTCCTTCTTCGTTGATTCGTAAAGCCTCGCTGTAGAAAGGTCTAGCAACACGATTCACGATAAATCCAGGAGTATCTTTTGCAACAGCAACAGTTTTTCCCCAAGATGAAATGGTAGTTTTTACTTTATTTAAAACTTCATCACTCGTCTGAATTGCTGGAATTACCTCAACAAGTTTCATCAAAGGCGCAGGATTAAAAAAGTGAATTCCGATTACTCTTTCAGAATTTTTGCAAGAAGCAGCAATAGATGCAATTGACAAAGAAGAAGTATTTGACGCTAAAATTGCAGTTTCAGACAAAAGCGATTCAAGCTCAGCAAAAAGTTGTTTTTTTATTTCTAAATTTTCGATGATCGCCTCAATCACTAATTCGGAATCAGACAGATTTTGAATTTCATTTACATAAATAATATTCTGTTGAATTCTATTTTTTTCCTCTTCTGAAATTTTATCTTTTTCAATTAGTCTGTTCAAGGTTTTCTCCAAAGCAGATTTACTTCTATCCAAAGCTTCTGTGTTTTTGTCGAAAAGCTTTACGGTACATCCAGCAGTTGCCGCCACTTGCGCGATGCCACTTCCCATTGTACCTGAACCTATTATTGCTACTTTCATCAATTAAAATATATCGTTCTAAATTATTACTTTCCTCTAAACTCTGGTTTTCTCTTTTCTACAAAAGCTGTAACACCTTCGTTATAATCGTGAGATTCTGCGGCTTGAATTTGAAGTTTTGATTCCATTGCAAGTTGCTCTTCCAGAGAATTAGTCAATGATTTGTTCAACAATCTTTTTGTTAGACCAAGTGCAAGCGTTGGCATATTCGCCATTGTTTCAGCAAGTTTATTTACTTCTTCTTCAAATTGCTCGGCTGGAAACGATTTATAAATCATTCCCAATTCTACCGCTTCTTTTGCTCCCACTTTGTCTCCAAGCATCATTAAAGCGGTTGCTTTTTGCATTCCAATTAATCTCGGTAAAAAGAATGTTCCAGCGCTATCTGGTACAAGACCAATTTTGCTAAAAGCCTGAATAAAAGCGGCATTTTCGTGTGCTATCACAATATCACAAGCAAGTGCGATATTTGCTCCTGCTCCTGCCGCAACACCATTTACCGCTGCGATAATTGGTTTTTCGATGCTTCGAAGTCTCGTAATTATTGGATTGTAATGTTCGTCTAATATCGCTTTGAATCCAGGATTGAGTTCAGCCGAAGTAACTTCTTTTAAATCCTGACCAGCACAGAAAGCTTTTCCAGCACCACTTAAAACAATCGCACGAACGCTATCGTCTGCTTCACATTGATCTAAAATCGTCTGAAGTGACAAGGCCATTTCGCGATTGAAACTATTAAAAACGTCCGCTCTGTTTAGTGTAACAAAAGCGATATTATTTTTAATATTTAATAAAATTGAACTCATAATTTAAAGTGTATTAAAAGCAAAAACTTCACGTTGCTAGAACTTGAAGTTTTTTATATAGTTTTATTTTAGACATTTAAAATAGTCAAAAGGCTCGCTACAATCTTGACATTGAAAAAATGCCTTGCAGGCCGTCGATCCAAACTGACTGACTAACTTGGTATTTAGGGAACCGCATTGTGGACATTTGACCAACTTCTTATCGTGAAGAAGAGCATCCTTATCAGCATCTGCTTCTAATGGTGCGGCAATTCCATATTTCTCTAATGCCATTCTGCCTTTTGGAGTAATCCAATCTGTAGTCCAAGCAGGAGATAATATCAAATGAATTTTTGCCTGATAACCTTCTTTATTGAGCGCTGATGTAATATCATCTCCGATAACATCCATTGCTGGACAACCACTATAAGTCGGAGTAATTTCAACGTGAACGACATCGTCAATCATATTCGCAGAACGAACTACTCCCATATCCATAATGGAAAGCACGGGAATTTCTGGATCTGAAACAGAACCTAGAATTTCTAAAAAGCGAGAATCGATATCGTTGAGATTGCTTATCATTTTTTTACCAAGTCATATTTGGAAAAGTACGTTGCATATATTGCATATCAGAAAGAATAAAGCCCATATGCTCGGTATGAATTCCGATTTTTCCACCTTTTTGGAAGTACTCAATTTTTGGAACTTCTAAAGTAGCTTCTTCTAGAATTGCCGAAACATTTTTATAATACTGCTCCTTCAATAAACGAATATCTACTCCTGCGCCAGATTCTGCAATAGCAATATCTGCATCAGTCATATGAAATAATTCGTCTGTGTAAACCCAAAGATCATTAATTGCAGTTTGCATTTTTCCTCTACTTTCAAAAGTTCCATCTCCAAGTCTTCTTACCCAATCAGATGAAAAGCGCTTGTGATAGCTAACTTCTTTGATGCTTTTCACCGCGATTGCAGCAAGAGTTTCGTCTGTACTGCTTTGTAATTTTTGCAAAAGCAAAATATGAAAATGATCAAAAAGAAATTGCTTTGCAATAGAATACGCAGAATCAGTATTTGGTTGCTCTACCAGAAGAACATTTTTGTACTGACGTTCTGTCCTTAGAAAGGCAACAGTGTCTTCGGTAGCGTCGTTTCCAACAATTTTTGCTGCATATTGGTAGTAACTTCTCACTTGACCAAATAGATCCAGTGAAATATTGGTCATCGCAATATCTGTTTCTAGACTTGGACCGTGACCACAAAGCTCGCCAAGACGCTGACCTAAGATCAACGAATTATCAGCAATACCACAAATGTATTGAACTAAATTATCTTGCATCATTTACATATGTTTTAGTTCCTCTGGAAGTTCATAAAAAGTTGGGTGGCGGTATGCTTTATCATTTGCAGGATCAAACATTTCTGGATTATTATCAGGATTTGAAGCTGTAATTTGAGCAGATGGAACCGCCCAAATACTTACACCTTCGTTGCGACGCGTGTATACATCACGTGCATTTTCTATTGCCATTGTAGCATCGCTTGCACGAAGACTACCAACGTGGCGGTGTTCCAATCCGTTTTTACTGCGAATGAATATTTCCCAAAGAGGCCAATTTTTCATAAGAATCTATTTTGTTTCGAACCGCGGTGCTTCGACCGAAGTGAGGTTGTAAATTTATATTGCGTTTTTAATCTGCTGTTGTTCTTCTTGTTTTTCGGCGTAAGCCATAGCTGCATCACGCACCCAAGCACCGTTATTCCAAGCATTCACTCTTGCCGACATTCTTTCTTTATTGCAAGGTCCGTGACCTTTGACAACTTGCCAAAACTCGTCCCAATCGATTTCGCCAAAGTCATAACTCTGCTTTTCCTCATTCCATTTAAGATCTTTATCTGGAATTGTAAGACCGATAAGTTCAGCTTGAGGAACCGTTTGATCGATAAACTGCTGACGTAATTCATCATTAGTTTTACGTTTCAATTTCCATTTCATTGATTGTTCAGTATGTACAGACTCAGCATCTGTAGGCCCTAACATCATAAGTGAAGGCCACCACCATCTGTTTAAAGCATCTTGAGCCATTTCTTTTTGCTCAGGCGAACCTTTTGCAAGAGTCATCATAATCTCAAAACCTTGTCTTTGGTG
>JBBSRP010000210.1:0-5218 GCA_038242935.1 Flavobacteriales bacterium | reverse complement strand
GATATCTATAATTTTTGGTTTTGAATTATTTTATTTTGCTTTCTTGCGAGCTTTCTCAATAAGCAATTTAAGTTCCATAAACTTTTTATTATCAGCTTCAAATAGATTTATTAACACCCATTCTATTTTTTCATACAACAGCGTTTGATGTTCTAAATTATTTAGTTTAGAAATTTCTTTACCAACAAGTTCAAAATTACAAATGAAACAATCTCCAATAGCAAACGAAACCATTTCATCAGCAGATCCTTTATCAGCCCACATTGTCAAAAAGAATTCTTTGAGAACTTCTACATCGCTCGTGCGGCAGAAGTAAGTTGGCAAAATACTTAAGATCACATTATAATTGGTTTCGGAATGAGTTTCTAAAGCGGATCTCGCGACAGAATACCTCTGCTCATAATTTGAGTCAAGCGCTTTGCTGAAATCTGCGGCTAATTCTCTTTGTCTCTTTAGAGTTTTGAGGATTATCTGATTTTGTTTATATTATCAAATTTTTCGAATTCTAGAATTCTACTCTTTTGAATAAATCCTGCAATTTGCTTCTCTTTGAAAACTGTAACTTTTGTCCAATCGGAATTTTTCTAGCGTTGAGAAGTAGAAGAAGTCAGTCGGATCAATGTTTGCCAAAACAGGAAATTCGGTTCCCGCACCTCCGCGCAATTAACAAAACCATCAGAATCTTTTATAACTCCGACTTTTGTTTGCGCTGCAATTTGCAAGAACATAGAAATATACAAAAAATGACTATGATTTTATAAATTTGACTCATTCCTAAGACTTCTGGGTATTATTTGACATTTATATTTATTGGAAAATTAAAAATATACTTTTAAAATCACTTCGAACAATTACTTGCATTCGCTTCAATTTCAATATTGATATAAATATACTAATTTGATTAATATCTTGTTTTTTGATAGTATTATTTTGGAGTTTTTTTATTTAGCCAAATCCTGCTGTGCTGTATCTTTTCTGCTCTACAAAAAAGCGGGAAAGACTGTGCTATTTTAATTCACTTTGCTCTTGATCTTCCCATCATCGCTATGGGTTATTGTATAGGAATGCGATAAATAGTAAACTCCATATTAATCTATTCCTAGTCTTTTTTCTCGAAAATATTGTCAGTACAAGTTATATGATTAAAGCTTGATAGTTTTTGCTGTAATGAAAATCTCAGTCTGCGCAAGGGATGGGCGCGGCATCCTTTGCTGCCACGTTATAGCTGAAAGTTGAAAACAGGAATTTCTGGCAGCAAAGATATAGCATACAGCCCGACCTGAGCCACCTCACAATTTCAATGTTAAGAAGGTCGCTCTGGCGAAGGATGCGCCCAAAAAAAATGATTTATGATAATGAACGCTATTTTCATTCATAGAACATTCCCAATGAATGGGAATTTGAAGATATTATTTTGTATATTTGAGCAATATTATTAATTTGTTAATTGGGAGCTATGACAGAATTACCTTTTACAGTTGATAATGTGGTTATCGTGCAAGATTTCATTAATGAAACTCTTAGAGGAATTGCTGATGGTTTCGAGATGACTTTTACTAGAAAAGCAGGTTCGGAGTTGGAAAACTTAATGCTTGAATTCGATATTAATACCGCGGATATTGAATCAGCTATTGTGGGATTAGGCACAAATAATTATTGTCGAGGAATCGATCCGTCAGGAAAAGCTGATTTTAATGTATGTGCATTTTGTACAACTGTAGGAATCTCTAAAATAGAGATTTATTTAAAGTATGGTTTAGAATCATCGGGATCTCAGATTTTGGTTTTTTCAAATCACTTACCAGATTATTTAATGAATCAACCTTTTAAAAAATTATTATAATGGAAACTAAAAAAGTTTTGACAAGAGAAAACAAGTCTACTGAGGAGTTGCAAAGCTTTGCTGAAAAGACATTTAAAGGCATCCAATTAAAATATGCGGAAGTATATTATATGGATGATGAGGTTGATGAAAAAACTGGTGTAATTAATAAAAATCATAAGGTTAAGTATTATACTAAAAATCAACTAGACCGAAATATGAAAGCATTGAAAAGCGCTTACCTTATTGCAAAAGGTGCAGCTGCACCGAGTGAGATCATTACTTTCAGAAAAAAGTATGGAATTTCCGCATCCACTTTTAGTGTTGTTTTAGGTTTTAGCAAAAACACGATTTCTAACATTGAAAACGAAGGGATTACTTCTTTAGCTAGCGGAAGACTGATAAAGATGTGTATGAATAATAAAAATCTTATTCAAGAATATATTCAGTTATGTGATTCAATTAATGTCGAGAAAAAGGAGGAGCTTTCGAGAAAATTGATGAAAGAAGGAGTTTAGAAAATTATATATTAATAGTTTTAAAAGTCTTGTAAACGTTCGGCTGCAACAACAACCTCAATTCTAAACCTTCATCTTATTCCTCGGCAGATTAATCTCATGTGCCTGCGGATATGGTGCGCGATGTGTCATCGAAATATCTTCTTTTAACTTATTTTGAGTTGCAAATCGCTCTTTTTCGGTGTTATTGTATCGAGGATCGGCGATAAATGGCATTTTCGCCATCTTTGTAATGGTAACGGTAGGGAAGTGGTAATCAACTTGCACCGTTCCCAAAAGTAAATAGCAACCTCCACCTTGAAATGGGTAGTTTTTCAAACTATCTGAAAAGTGTGCCGTGTCAAAAAAAGTTCCATCCGAATCAATCCAGGTTCCAAAGAACATCGCACCTCGCTTTGTAGGCACGTGCTTGCGAGCAATCAAATAGGCTAACATTCTCACGGTTTTTTTGTGATGATCGTTTAGATCTTTTGCCATTACATCTCCTCGAAAACTGGTTTGCAATAAGTCAAAAGGAGTGCAGGAAATAGTAAATCCCAAAAGTTCGATTTCGTCAAAAGCATCTTCATATTGTGAACGCGGCAAGACGGGAAGCGTATATTCTTTGATAGGCTCCTGAATCAACATCGCTTGTCTGTATGCGGGTTTGAAGTTCACAAGAATTATCTGCGCACGAATGAGTAATTGATTTTTGGTCTGATTCGTAAAGGTAAAAGCGCCAATGAAAATCAGAGTTTTCATACTTTCAATTCCGATATCAATACGGTTTATAAAATCTTCAATGGATAAGAAGAGTCCATTTTCTTTGCGTTCTCTAAATATCGTTTCTACCAATTTTTGCTCTATTCCTTGAAGTTGCATAAAGCCCAAATAGATATCCTTGCCGTAAATTGTGGTTACAAATTCGGCTTTATTTACGCAAGGCCCGTGTACAATGGCACCACACATTTTGGCTTCGTGCAAATATACTTCGGTTCTATAAAAACCACCTTGATTGTTGATTACGGCGACCATAAATTCTATCGGATAATGCACTTTTAAATACAAACTCTGATAACTTTCTACAGCATAAGAAGCGGAGTGAGCTTTGCAAAACGAGTAACCTGCAAATGATTCTATCTGTCTATAAATCTCTTCACTAAGTTGTACTGGGTGTCCTTTTTGGGCACAGCATTCAAAAAAATTGTCTTTTACTTTCTGCAGTGCTTCAATGCTTCGGCCTTTGCCACTCATAGCGCGGCGTAAAATATCTCCATCCGAAGCGGGAACGCCAGCATAGTGCAAAGCGATTTTTATCACGTCTTCTTGGTACACCATAATTCCGTAGGTTTCACCCAATTGCTCTTTGAAAACGTCGTGAAAATATTCAAACTGATCGGGATGATTATGTCGGAAAATATACTCTTTCATCATTCCACTTTTTGCTACTCCAGGTCGTATTATAGACGATGCCGCAACAAGTGTCTTATAATTATCACATTTTAATCGTCGTAACAATCCACGCATAGCGGGACTTTCGATATAAAAACAGCCTATTGTATTGCCGCTACTGAGGTATTTGTTTGCGGCAGCTTCATTTTTGGAAATCAACGGATCTCGAATATTGACGACCACGCCACGGTTTTGTTCGATAATCTGCGTCGCTTCTTCGATATGTCCAATGCCGCGCTGACTTAGAATATCGAATTTTTCAAAACCAATATCTTCAGCGATGTGCATATCAAATTGTACAATCGGAAAACCTTTTGGAGGCATTTCTAGAGCGGTGTAGTTTGTAATCGGCTCTTCAGAAATGATGATTCCACACGAGTGCATACTGCGTTGATTGGGATATTTCTCCAGCATTTGTCCGTACTCGTGTACTAATTTTACAACTTTATTGGTATCGTGATTTTGCAATGGAGTAGTGGCAAGCACATCCAATTCCTCTTTTGGAAGTCCGAAAACTTTCCCTAATTCCCTGAAAATCGAACGGTATTTAAACTCCACATTTGTGCCGCAGAAAGCCACGTGTTCTTTTCCGTATCTATTAAAGATATATTCAAGAATCGTATCTCGCTCTTTCCAACTCCAATCGATATCAAAATCGGGTGGACTTTTCCTGTTTAAATTCAGAAATCGTTCAAAATACAAATCGAGTTCTATTGGACAAATGGCGGTAATTCCCAAGCAATAACTCACAATACTATTGGCGCCACTTCCTCGACCAACGTGCATAAAGCCCATACTATTGCTGTATCGAACAATATCCCAAGTGATCAGAAAGTAGCCACTAAAGCTGAGTTCGTCTATTACTCTGAGTTCTTTTTCAACTCGTTCTTCTGCTTCTTTGTGATTCTTTCCGTACTTTTTTTCGCATCCTTGATAGGCAAGACTTCTCAGTAATTGCATATCAGAAACCTGATTTTCGGTATAAAATTTTCTATTTTTTGGTGTGTTAAATTCAAATTCAAAATGACATTCGGCGATTACAGCTTCGGTATTGCTGATGATTTTCGGATGATTTTGATAATGAGAAAGCAGTTCGGCTTCGGTGCACATTGTATCATTTATAGTACAATAATCCGTTGATGTAAGCTTGGATAGTAGAGTGTTGAGGTCTATCGCCCGAAGAATCTTATGCAGGTTGAATTCCTTTTTTGTTCGAAAAGTGATTGGTTGCAAAATAATTATCTTATCAATTTTCGAATTCCATTTAGAAAGGTAGAGCATCGAAAGTTGCTCGGGTCTGATGCCGAGATATTCATTACTTCTTAAGTGTTCGGGAGCATTTTCTATAGGATAAATTACAATTGTCGATTCCCACTTTTCGGCTGTTTGTGGCAGCGGAATGTCTTCCAAATTATGACGCGTCAAAAAACGATTCATTTCGCCAATT
>JBBSRP010000209.1:0-5283 GCA_038242935.1 Flavobacteriales bacterium | reverse complement strand
ACCTCATTTGGCATTAATTCTAAGACACCTCCTCCGTGGCTTCTTCCGCAAATTTCTGAAAATGCTAGCGATAAAGAATTGTAGTAACTAGCAGTCAGAGCCTTTAAATTAATATTTGGTTTTGAAGTAACTCGATGCATTGTATCAGTAGTAAATGCATTAGCTTCATTAATAATTAGCTTTGGGTATTTATTGTTTCTCCTAATAAAGAGTGCTTCTGAAATTCTTTGCGAGGGTACAATTTGCCATTCATCTCTTATTCTACATTTATAGCCTTTGTGAATCAATTCTTCTTCTCCCCAAGCAATATAATCTCTTGCTCCTGTTGAACCGTTTAAATCTTTCATTTTTGGAAACGATAAAAAATGAGTTCTCGCTTCATTATCACGATTCTTCTTCCAATCGTCCTTAGTGAAAATGGTACTTGGTACTTGCACACTTCTACCTACTAGAGGTTTAGCATATGATTCTAAATTGTAAAACTGAACAATTGAAAAGGGTACAGTAAAAAATGGATTTGATCCTGTTGTAATTCCCACTTCGACTTTTGCAAACTCTCCAAATTGCTTTATTTTATTGTCCGATTGAAGTCTTTCCAAAAAATCGATTTCTTCTTGCTCAAGAAAATAAAATGTCCATTTATTTGAACTGAAATCAATTCTCTTTTTGGGGCTTTCTAATTTACAAACATCTAAGTTCGTAAGATCCGCAGCGTCTCTTAATTCTAAATGTTCAATTAAATGAGAATTAGTTTTATTTTTTTCGCAAAGTAGTAGAACTACTTCCTGCTGAATATTAGGAAATACAAGTTTTTCAAAAGAAACGATGTTGATCTTATTGTAAAAATATGCCAAAAACTCGCGTAAGGGCTGGGCGTAGGACACTTGCAGAATTTCCGCTGGTAAAACAAAGCCTATTTTACCTTCTTCTTTTAACAGCAGTGACGATCCTATGACAAAAGAAACCCAGGCATTAGTTAACTTTGAATACTTCAATCCTGCTTTGTTAAATATATCTGCTGCAAATACTTGTTGCTCTTTGTCAAAATACTGGTATCTGATGTAAGGTGGATTACCAATAATTAGGTCAAATTTTCTTTCTGTATTATTGCAATACCTGTGAAAATCATCGTTAATGACAAGTGTTTTAGGCAATCCAATTGATTGAGCTTTTTCTGCCTCTGTTGGATCAAACTCAATTGCAGTAACCGAGTTGTATTTATATTCTTCTTTTTGAATTTCTTTTAAGAAGACACCATCTCCACAACTAGGTTCCAGAATGTCTAGTTCTTTATTTTCTTTTAACGCCCATTTTAAAATAAATGCTGCAATTGGAGCAGGTGTATAAAAACCACCTCTCAATTTTTCATCTGATGCTTCTCGTATTAATTGCATTATTTCGTGACTTTATTTTTATGATAATAGTTTATTTTTTCTTCTGCAACCTTCAAAACCTCATTTGCCAATTCTTCATCCAAAATAGAGTAGAAAACTGTATCGCTTAAATGAGCAATAGTTAGTAAGTTCTCATCAATACCAAACAATACAGAAATATCTTTTATAAATTGTTTAGAAGGGTTTCGATTGTTTTTTTCAATCTTACCGAGCATAGAAGTATCAATGTTAAGGTGTTCAGCCACTTCACGCAGTGTCAAATGATTTTTAGTGCGTAAATCTTTTATTGTTTCTCCGAAAGACTTTTCTACTTGCATAATGATTTTGGACAGATATAGTCCAAAGATAAATTAATTTTTACAACAAAAGAAATAATTATTCTATAATTAATGTAAATGCATCAGAAACACTTACATCTCGATATAAGGTAGCAGTACTTCCAATTAATTCATCTTGAGCAATTAGCTTTTTAGTCTCTCCCCAACTTAATTGGGTCATTGAGTTATTTTGTTCGTAGGAGCGAGTGTCTGTTCTGGGATTATGAGTTATTGAAATCGGAAATATTCCATAATCTATTCCTTTAATTACAAACTTGATATTTGCAACCGCTCTTTCCAAATGAGTTTTACCATCATTTTTATCAAAATCCCAGTCTAAACTTTGAAACACGACATCTCTAAAATGGTGTCTTTGATCAATATCTTTCAGTTTTCCTTTCTTGAAAAGCATCGAACCTGTTGGGTTAGTATTTTGTCCTTTGGGAATATTCAAATCTCTTTCAGTCAAAGGGCCACTTTCCCATAGTATTTGATTATTTCCCTCATTTTCAAATTCAAATTTATCTATTTCAAGTTCATTAATTAATTTTGAAACTGTATTATTAGATTTATATCTGCCTTTAAAATTTGAAGGGATTTTAACGGTTAGTCTTTTAGGAATCAATAGTTCATTTTCGTCATTTTGAATTATATCTGACGTATTTTTTTGATGTTTTTCTTTCCAAATCTTTTTTGTCGGTACAATTCCTTTTTTCACGAATTGATTGATAACTTCTAAGGAGATTTTGAATAAATTCGGGTCTGTAAAATCAAACAATGTTTTGTAATATCCTTTCATTTCCTCTAGCAATCTAATTCCTTCTAGATTGTTATTTTTGAATTCAACCATTAATGAACTTTCGATATTGTCAAAAAAACCTCTTGCAGTTAAATTAGATGAACCAATAATCAATGCTGTGTCGTTTTCTCCTTCAAACAGATAGATTTTGGGATGGAATATCGGTGATTCTTTTTGATAAAAAATATAACTATTTATTCCAAGATTATTAATTTCTTTTAATGCATTTTTCGAAGTTCCTTCTTGATCGATTCCTACAATTAAATTTAAAGTCTTATAAAATTGAGCTCCGCTTGCAATGCATTCAGAAAGGCCGGCAACTCCTGCTTCGCTGGCGAATGCTGAAATCCCAGTAAATGTGTTAAATTTACTTTCTTTAAATAATTTAACTACCGTATTTCCAACTGAGTTGTTGGATTCAGATTCAAAACCTTGTCCTAAAAATATAATTTTCATCAATAAATTTTATTAAGTTTTTCAAATATTAGTTTCATTGAAACATTGAGACCTTTTGACAGCTTTTCAATGTTTTCAAGAGTTATGTTCTTTTCACCTCTTTCAATCATACCAATGTATGTTCGATGTAGATTTGATCGAAAGCCTAGCTCTTCTTGTGAAAAGCCTTTTTCTATTCTAATTTCTCGAATAATTTGACCGAAATCGCTGGATAGTTTAATGTTCATTTCGTATACTATAGTTAGCACAAATTAAGTTTAATGATAGGATGGTGCTACATACTATAGTTAGCATTTTTACACCTCTGGGAATTATATTATTTGCTATTACAAAAGCTCAAATTGTGGTAATTAGTAATAATTTCATTAACACCGTAATCCCGCGAGAGGGATAGTAGTGGACCCGAGCGAAGCGAACTGGCGAAGCAAATCCTTTCTTGTGGCTTTGCGGAGCAAAAGCTACAAGAAAGATTGGGAACGGAAAACCCGACCTGAGCCAGATTACTGTTGAATTATTGCAATAAACGTTCTGGCGAAGGTCTCGCCCAAAAAACCCTCATTTCTCTTAAAAACAAAAAAGCAGAACCAAAAATGAATTTGATTCTGCTCTTTATAATTTCTATAATTCTATCGCTATTTCTGCGGCTCAATCACATATTATTTTGCTGTAACGGCGATTGATAATTCGGCTAATTGCTTGTCATCAATCTGCGAAGGAGCATCAATCATTACATCGCGGCCTGAATTATTTTTTGGGAACGCAATGAAGTCACGGATGGTTTCTTGACCGCCCAAAATGGCAACCAATCTGTCCAAACCAAAGGCTAAACCACCGTGCGGGGGCGCGCCATATTGGAATGCGTCCATCAAGAATCCGAACTGATTTTTGGCTTCTTCCTCAGTAAATCCTAGGTATTTGAACATTAATTGCTGGGTGGCTTTGTCGTGAATTCTGATTGAGCCACCGCCAATTTCGTTTCCATTCAAAACCATATCGTAAGCATTTGCACGAACTTTTCCTGGCTCTGTGTCCAAAAGATGCATATCCTCAGGTTTTGGAGACGTAAAAGGATGGTGCATTGCGTGGTATCTTCCGCTCTCTTCGTCAAACTCCAATAACGGGAAATCGACTACCCAAAGTGGCGCGAAAACCTTTGGATCTCTCAATCCTAATCTCGTGGCAAGCTCCATTCGCAACGCCGATAATTGCGTACGAGTTTTGTCTGCTGGCCCAGAAAGTACCATAATCATATCGCCGGCAACCGCGCCTGTAGCTTTTGCCCAAGCTGCAAGATCTTCTTGATCGTAGAATTTATCTACAGAAGATTTATAGGTTCCGTCGTCGTTGCATTTTACATAAACCATTCCGGTAGCGCCTACTTGTGGACGTTTGATCCATTCGATAAGTGCATCGATTTCTTTACGAGTCAAATTTCCTGCTTTTGGAACTGCGATTCCCACAACTAATTCGGCAGCATTGAAAACTGGGAATTCTTTGTGCTGTGCAATTTCGTTCAACTCGGCAAACTTCATATCAAAACGGATATCTGGCTTGTCATTTCCGTATGTTTTCATCGCATAATCGTAGGTAATTCGAGGGAATTTCTCCACTTCAACACCATTAATTACTTTCAGCAAATGTCTTGTAAGTCCTTCAAAAATATTTAAAATATCTTCTTGGTCTACAAAAGCCATTTCACAGTCAATTTGAGTAAATTCAGGTTGTCTGTCTGCACGAAGGTCTTCGTCACGGAAACATTTTACGATTTGGAAATATTTGTCCATTCCACCAACCATCAACAATTGCTTAAATGTTTGTGGCGACTGTGGCAATGCATAAAACTGTCCTGGATTCATACGTGAAGGAACCACAAAATCACGAGCTCCTTCGGGTGTTGACTTAATTAAATATGGAGTTTCGACTTCACAGAAATCTAAATCTGATAAATATTTACGAACTTCCATTGCTACTTTATGACGGAAAAGAAGGCTGTTTTTGACAGGATTTCTTCGGATGTCCAAGTAACGGTATTTCATTCGGATGTCTTCGCCACCATCAGTTTCGTCCTCAATTGTAAAAGGAGGCGTGATAGATGCGTTGAGTATTGTCAGTTTTGTAACTAGAATTTCAATTTCTCCAGTTGGAATATTTTTGTTTTTGGCTTCACGCTCAATCACGGTTCCAGTAGCTTGAATTACAAATTCACGACCAAGAGTTTTAGCAAGTTCAAAAACCGATTTTTCTGTACGACTTTCGTCGAAAATCAGTTGCGTAATACCGTATCTGTCACGTAAATCTACCCAGTTCATAAATCCTT
>JBBSRP010000208.1:0-5306 GCA_038242935.1 Flavobacteriales bacterium | reverse complement strand
TCCTATTTCTACAACTTTCGTATACCCACGTGACGTTCTCTAATTTGAAACGCCGATAAAATAAAAACTGAATGTTTAGACATCAAGGAAAAAGCAGAACATTAAAACACAATCTTCGCATTGCGACTGTCCTATCTTTTGTTGCTGGAATTGTAAATGTTGCTGGATTTTTAGCTTTTAGGCAATTGACAACCAATGTAACAGGACATTTCGCTGTATTTATTGGCGATGTCGCGGACTTTGAAATATGGAAAGGCACCATATTTTTCTTTTATATATTCTCATTTTTATTTGGTTCATTTCTGTCTAGTTTTCTGATTGAAAACTATAGAGAAAATCAAAGGCTGAATGTTTTTGTACTGCCGACAATCATAGAAGTTGCTATTTTACTTTTTGTTGGAGTCGCGAGTAATTTTATAGAATTTAATTATCCTGATCTAATTGTCTGTCTACTTCTTTTTGCAATGGGACTTCAAAACTCTTTTGTAACAAAAATTTCGAATGCCGTTGTAAGAACAACACATCTTACCGGATTATTTACAGATTTAGGAATCGATATTTCATATTTGCTTTTTAAAAAATTTAATAATCAAAGAGAGAAGATAAAAGCCAGAATTAAATTGAGAGTTTATATTATTTCATTCTTTTTCTTTGGTGGATTGATAGGTGTATTTATTTATTCGACAGCGAATTGGAAATTGAATGCGTTGATATTTGCTGCTCTCATTTTACTAATAAGTTTATTCTATGATGATTTTAGATTTAAAATAATAAAGCTTAGAAGACGAGTTAGTCAACGTAAAGTAGAAATCTAGGATGAGGGAATATGAAATTCTTAATCGGAAAATGACATTAACTTCTCACCAATAACTAATTGTAATTATAATTAAAAACAGGCGTTTTGAATATCTCAATATCATAAATATCGCTATAAAACTATAGCTCAAAAAACCACTAATCGCGTAGCCCTGATGGGAACGGCATCCTTTCCTGCCCTTTGTTTTGGGCAGGAAAGATACAGTGGACAGCAGGAGAAAGCTCCAAAAAAAAATGTTATCTCATAAATCACTGTTCTGGACATATATTTAATAAAAGCTATTCTTTATTAATAAAAAGTATTGAAAATATATTGAAAATTTAAATAACTAATTTGTTACCTTAACTCCGAAATTTTAAATCTATTTATGAAAAGGTCATTTATAATAGTTAACGGAATATTAGAAAACGAGCTAATAACGGGATTAAAAGAGTTTGCAGACGGATATATTGGTTGCAGTTTTGCCTATGGGATTCAATTATACAAACACGCAAAGACCGAAAAAAAACTTAATTCTATTTAGCTTCCCGCCAGAATTTATGCATTTTGCTTTTGCTGTAAATTACATTCGATATGTTCCAATGGGTGCGAAGTTTGCCGAAGTAACAGGATATTTTTTGAATACTGCGCGAGAAGAACTGCAGAGCTTTGTAAACAAAAATAATCAAACGTATCTATATGATTTTGGTGGTAAATTTTCCAAATTATCTATAATTGAGCAGCCCTATGACGTTGACACATATATGCTAAAAGATTACAAAAATATTCTCATAACTGCTCCAATTGCGAAAGAGGAGGCGCCGTGGTGGAAATTTTGGTAGGATAACAACCAGCAAAAATTAATTTCTGATAGAAACTACAAATAAAAATTTATTATGCTAAAAACCAGTCTGCTGCTGCTCCTCTTTTGCACTGTATTTTCATTTTCTACTTTTTCACAAAATTCAGAAGCTAGCGGTTCGCCAAAATTGTCTGAACTTATAGGTTTTTGGAAAAAAGTTGATGCTCCAGAACTGGAAAAGCTGAATACGGAAAATCCCTGGCCACAAAAATACCAGTGGTTTGCTTTTGATAAAAACGGAAAAGTATACTCGATGATGTCAACTCAAGATGATAATTATTCTTCTAAGCAGCTCGAGGAGATATTTACTAATTTACCTTATGATGAAACTCCCGATTACAAGCTAGAAGGACAGTTTTTGACAATTGACAATAAAGAAATTAAAGATTATCAAGAAGTTTGGGGTGTCAATCTCTTTGCGATTGATATTAATTCATTTATAAAAAAGGGAAATTTAATTATGACGCTTGACGATGGAAATGGCCAACCAGTTTACTACAGATTATTAGAAAAAATTAAGTAACTTGAAAAAAATAAATTTTAAAAAATCAAAATATATAATTATATGAAAACAGCATCTTTAAGAAAAGAACTCAACTACAACGAAGATAGAGTAGCGATTAGTGTGATGATGGAAACCGAAACGGCAAAGGAAATCCGTATATTATTCAGAAAAGGACAAACGATGAAAGAGCATAAAGCGGGCTTTCCAATCACTGTGGAAATTCATCAAGGAACAATTGAATTTGGTGTAAATGGCGAGAAAATGACATTGGAAGCGGGCGATTTAATTTCGTTGGAAGCAAATGTTCCGCACGACTTACTTGCTCAAGAAGATAGCATTGTACGTCTTACTTTATCTAAATTAGACAAAGTGGAAAGAGTTGAAAAAGTAGTAGAATAATACTTACTTTAATAAATGTAACTCAATGGTAATCAGACGATTAGTACTTATAATTTAATAGTTATTGGAACTATAATCGTCTGAATTATTTTTAGTAATTAGTCATCATATTTGTAACATTTCTTATTTTTATGATGATTTTTTTTGTTTCAATTTAGGATAATATTACGATTCTACTGCTTGTAATTATTTAATGTCTCTGTAGTTCTCTCCGAACCCCAATTTGGAGAAAAAGGTTTTTCAGTTTGAACTTGATGTCTAACTGCTGTTTCTGTTTGCACGCAAATCGGTTTTGCCACCAAAGTCTGATTTCCTGCTGTACTAGTCTTAAAGCATCTCTAGGATCCGAGCTACAAGCACCATTATAAGTGCATTATAACGAAAGTAAAAGATCAGCAGGCAAATGAAAAAGACAATAATTGCGGAGAATTAGCTTTTGTAAACCCTAACTTCAATTTGCATTACAAAAATAGTATCTTAACCACGCAAAGATATTAAAGTCAATCATGTTACTTTCAGAATACGATTTCAAAACTATTGAGCGATAATATTTTTTAGACTACGATAAAAACACCATGATGAAGAAACTATTTTTAATTTCAATTCTAGCAACGATTGTCTCGTTATCCATCTCTTGTTCTAAGGAAAATGACGGCACACGAGGCAAATTACCGCCGATAACCACCGAAGGCAAGAATACTTTGGATGCAGAATAAATGGCGAAATATTTGTTCCCAAAGGTAAAGGTGGTTTTAATCCGATGTCTCCCTTAGTGGCTAAGTATTATTATAACCAGTACACCGAAGACGATTATATGCAACCGGGCTATTATCTTTTTATATATGCTACTAATAAATATACTCAAAAAAATATAGAAATTATGGTAACCAAATCTGATGTGCCGCTCGTGCAAGGTCAGACATATCCAATTATTGGCAAGGGCGATGGCTTAGTCGACGCCCAATATTCCTTCTATTCGTACTCACCACATCCAGATTATAACAACGTTTCTATTTTCACTAGTCACGAATATAAAACGACAAATGAGTATTCTGGACAACTTAAAATCATCAAATTTGATGAGGCAAATCGCATTATATCGGGCACGTTTTATTTCGATGCTGTCAATAGTGTCAGTGGTAAAGCAGCCTCAATTACCGAAGGTCGATTTGACATAAAGTATTCGCCATATTAAAGTTAGAAATTTTTGAGAAATCAAGATATTCCATAGTATATAAGTATTTTTTGGGCGCAACCTTCACCAGAACGACCCTCCTACCATAGAAATTTTCGTACGGCTCAGGTCAGGCTTTCCACTGTATCTTTGCTGCCAGAAATTCCAGTTTTCAATCCAGAAATTTTTCGTTGGCAGCAAAGGATGCCGCTGCAATCCTTTGCGCGAATGACGTTTTCAATTCTTCTAAAATATTAGCAAGAAATATATCCACAAAATAACGAAATAGTGAAATTCTGAAGTCTTTTTTACAATATATTAGCACAAACAACTCAATCAATTTCAAATAATGAACATATTAAAATTGACTTCTCTCCTACTTCTCCTTTTCACTTTCAATCTCGCTTCAGCCCAAATAAGCGATTCATTAAAAAAAGTTTGGATGCAGGAATATAGAGACAGCGATCGCAACAAAGAAGCTATATATGAACTTAAAGACAAAGAATTACCAAAATTTGAATTAGCGCTTCTAAATGGAGGAAAGCTAAATTCGGAGTTGCTAAAGGGCAAACCCACATTGATGAATTTCTGGTTTACTATGTGTAGTCCCTGCATACAAGAAATGCCACTTTTCAACGAAATCAAGTCCCAGTTTGGTACAGATGTAAATTTTATTGCGATTACATTCGAGAAACAATCTGATGTGAACGAATTTCTAAAACAACGAGATTTTGACTTTTCTCATGTAATGGACGCAAAAGTATATTTGAATTCACTCGGTATCCGTACATATCCAAAAACCTTAATATTAGATCAAAATTTGAAAAATCATTGAATTCGAAAAAGTAATTCCCAAAGATCCAGTTAATAGAAAGCAAAATGAAGCAGACTGGAAAAAACGGATATCAGATAAACTTAGCAGTTTATTGAAAACATAGCAACCACAGAAAAGGCTTCTGATTTTTTAATATATTAGCTTTTGAAAATAATATGGAAAACGACATACTTAAATCGCAAATAGTTGTCGTATTGCTGTGATTATATGACTGACATAAACAACTTTGCGACAAGCTGAAAAAGAAAAAAAAAACAAGCTTAATTTTTCAATATTTTGAAATATGACAAGACTTTTTATAATTTTATAGAATGCCAAAAATCCAAACTTTAGAAACTACAAAGAAAGTTCTGCCTTTAATTTTAGCAACTGCTATATTTATGCAGATGTTAGATTCTACTATTCTAAACACTTCCTTGCCTTCAATTGCAAAAGATCTAAATGAGTCGCCTCTTAATATGCAAAATGCGATTATTAGTTATGTTTTAACTTTGGCTGTTTTTATGCCTGCAAGTGGATTTTTGGCAGACCGGTTCGGTACCAAAAAAACTTTTATCATTTCTATAATACTTTTTAGCTTGGGATCTTTATTGTGTGCAGGTTCTCAAAATTTAACGCATCTTGTAATTTCAAGAGTGATTCAAGGAATTGGGGGAAGCTTGATGACTCCAGTTGGAAAATTAGCTTTAATAAAAACTTTTGAGAAAAAAGAGTTAGTAAAGGCTATGAATTATG
>JBBSRP010000207.1:0-5394 GCA_038242935.1 Flavobacteriales bacterium | reverse complement strand
GACATTCCTTGAAGGAAATCTCTATCGTGAGAAACAAGAAGTAAAGTTCCTTCATACTTTTGAAGAGCAGTTTTCAGAACGTTTTTAGATTTTATATCCAAGTGATTTGTCGGCTCATCCATCAGCAACACGTTGATCGGCTGAAGCAATAATTTACACAATGCCAGGCGGTTTCTCTCACCCCCAGAAAGCACTTTAACCTTTTTCTCCACATCATCTCCTCTAAACAAGAATGAACCCAGCATATCACGTACTTTTGATCTATTAGTATCTGTTGCGGCATCTTCCATCGTTTGAAGTAATGTAATTTCGCCATCAAGATATTCAGCTTGATTTTGTGCAAAATATCCAACTTGTACGTTATGACCTAATTTTATACTTCCCTGATATTCAAATTCGTCAACAATAGCTTTGATAAATGTAGATTTCCCTTGACCATTCTGTCCCACAAATGCAATTTTACTTCCGCGCTCCACCAAAAGTGAAATGTCTTTCAAAATTGTTTTGTCGCCGTAGCTTTTTGTGACTTTTTCAGCTTCGATAACAACCTTTCCTGGTACTTTTGAAAGTGGAAAAGAAATATTCATAACAGAATTATCATCTTCATCAACTTCTATACGTTCAACCTTATCCAATTTCTTAATTAAAGATTGCGCCATTGAAGCTTTTGAAGCTTTGGCACGAAATTTTTCAATAAGCTTTTCAGTTTCCTCAATTTTCTTCTGCTGATTCTTTTGAGTTGCTAGTTGCTTTTCTCTAATCTCATGACGAAGTTCAAGATATTGCGAATATGGTTTATTGAAATCGTACGCTTTTCCTAGAGAGATTTCTATCGTTCTATTAGTAACATTATCAAGAAACATTCTATCGTGCGATACAATCACAACAACTCCCGGATAATTTCTCAAGAAACTTTCCAACCAAATAATACTCTCAATATCCAAGTGATTGGTAGGCTCATCCAGCAGCAAAACATCATTTGCTTGCAGAAGTAGTTTGGCAAGTTCAATACGCATTCTCCATCCTCCGGAAAAAGTTTCGGTAAGATTGTCAAACACTTCTCTTTTAAAACCGAGTCCTAAAAGAATTTTCTCTGTATCACCTACATAATTATAACCTCCTAAAACTTCAAATCGGTGCGTATAATCAGAAAGGTCTTCAATTATTTTACTGTACTCATCACTTTCATAATCTGTACGAGTTACCAATTGATGGTTTAGCTCTTCTAGTTTCTTCTCAGTCTCCTTAATATCAGTAAACGCTTGATAAGCTTCTTCTAATACAGTACGACCTTGTTCAAAATCAATATCTTGACGGAGAAATCCCAACCTAATTTCTTTTTCAGAAGCAATACTTCCGCTATCAGGTAAGAAATCACGGGCCAAAATTTTGAGCATAGTCGATTTTCCAGCACCATTCTTACCTACAAGACCTACACGGTCACCTGCACCTAAACGAAAAGTTACTTCTTCAAACAAATAAGTGCCTCCAAAAGACACAGACAAATTATGTATATTTAGCATTATGATAGGATTTATGTATTTTAACATTCGTACTTTTGCACTAGTCAAATACACAATTAAATAATTTTTGCAAATGTTAAAAAAAGGATCCAAATTATATAGCATTTTAACAGGAACTTGTCCCAAATGTCAAAATGAGAGCATGTATTCCGACCCAAATTTGTTGCATGTACACAATTCGCTCAAAATGAACGACAAATGTTCACGTTGTGGTTTTAAATATCATATTGAACCAGGATTTTTCTTTGGAGCTATGTACGTAAGTTATGGTTTAAATGTGGCCGTAGGAATTGCCGCTTTTATTATAGCTTATTATATAAGTGAAAGCCTTAAAGTTGCGTTTATTTCGATTATTGCAACACTACTTGTATTGTTTCCTATAATTATGCGACTTTCAAGAAGTATGTATATTAATATGTTCGTAAATTACGAAGGAGATCGGAAGGAAGCTAACTAAGCTTTCTTCTTAATTCTTTTTATATCATGTTCTACTCGAAGAGGAATACCTTGTTCAATAAACTGGAATAGCTCTTTGGCCAGAGCTGGTCCTTGCATCACTCCTCTCGTTCCCAATCCATTAAGAACAAACATATTTTTATGTTCTTCATGAACTCCCAAAAGTGGTTTTCTATCTTTTACAGTAGGTCTGATGCCTGCGAGATGTGAAACTATTTCGTATTCACAATTGAGTATTTCATCAATTCTATTCATCAATTCAATCTTTCCTTCTTCTGTTGGAATATCTGTTTTATCTTCCCAGTTATAGGTCGCTCCTACTTTATAGAGATTGTCACCTAAAGGTAAAATGAAAACGCTCGTGTTGACAATAACATCCAAAACTAAATTCTCAGCTTTTATAATAAAAAGTTCACCTTTTGTACCATCAAGCGGAAGATGATTAAAATACGGGTTCACATTGATTCCGAAACCTTCAGCAAACACGATATTTTTACTTTCTATACCTTTGTAAACAACAGAACTTTCTCTGATTTCCAAAGCTGAATAATCAAAAGATTCTTTTCGAATCCAATTATTTTCAGCCAAATAATTCTGGTAATCTGTAACTAACTTGTTTGTATAAACGAAACCGGTTTGCATTACCTGCCCATATCCAAAGGGCGAATCAATACCAGAATACTTTTTTGAAACTAGGTCAGTGGAAAGAAAAGGAGCCATCAAAGGTTTATCCGAAGCTGCAAACCAATTATTCTGCTCTTCGATGGAAAAAAATTTTCTCAAAATAGGCATTGTAAAATCGTAAGTACCGCTGAGAGCATCGCGTAGATTAGCATAAAAAGATTTCATTTCATTCAATTGCTCTTGCGCATTTGCTAAGCCACTAAAACGTTTCAGAATAACGGGATTGTAAAGTCCAGCTGCAATTAAAGATGAATTTTGTGATTGGTCGTTGAACAGTACAAATGACCTTTTAGAATTCCGTATCTGCTCAGCAAAAGAAATTCCAGCCAAACCTCCACCAACAATAATATAATCTATCATAAAATATCTAATAAAAAAAGCTCCTACCAAAGGTAAGAGCTTTTCTAAATTTATTATAACAAACTGCTAGTAATTCCACATATCAGATTCAAAATCGCGAATTTTATCTTTCACTCTCTCTGATTCCAATAACTGCATTTGTGCATTGTCTTTCTCATAATCTTTAATCTCTCTATCACCATATACGTTTTCTTCTTTGTAAATGGTCGCGCTAAATCTACGAGAGTTTAACAAGTGGTCAAAAGTTATAGGCATTGCTGTATTGCGGTCATTGAATGCTTTATTGTCATGCAAAACGTCTCTAGCATCTGGGAAATATACCCAAAATAACTCGATGTAGTCTGGATCATCATTATTTACAGTATAAACATCTGGAGTAACTGGACAAATACCTAGCAATCTATATTTCAATTCACTCTGACGCTTATCAAAATACCAAAATCCTTTGATCTTATAGTCCGATACATGAAACGAACCTAAATCTGTACGAACAATGTACTGCTCATCAATTGCTTGACCAGCATTATACTGCTCTCTACCAGGGTCTGTTGTATCAATACGACTTAAAGAAGCTTCAATATCCTTCATAGTCTTCTTTGTATTGAAGTAACTATCAGAATAGACTTCAGTAATTTCTCCTGATTTAATTGCTTTTGTAAGCACATCATATAGTGAACGTCTATCGCTTCCAATATTCAAACTGTCTACAGGATAGTACAACGGAAAGTTAATACGCTCATCAAGATCTATAATTTCCCATACAGTCTTTCCCATTAATACATCTCTGTCGTGCACATAACCGTAAGGTAAAGGCTTGTCATTGTCAGAAATTAATTGCGCGGCAGTTTTCTGGCCAATTTCATCAGGCGTTTTTGCGTTTAGCAAATTAGATTGAGCGAAAGAAACAGTAGTTCCAGCTATCAAAACCGCCAACATTAAAAAATTTCTACAATTCATATCTTTTATTATTCTAAGTATATCGAGTATAAAACGTCAGACTTAAATTATTATTGTATTTCAAAAATAACTGGAGAAGTTCTTGGCAACATGTAGTTTCCAGCTCCAACTAATTTAGTTTTAATTTCCGAGATCGTTACTTGATCTCCTCTTCCAGCTCTAGCAATAACTGCTTTAGCTTGTGCATTCATTTTGTCACCGTTAACTACAACTGTTGGTTGTCCAGTTACTTTAATATTGAAACCAGTCACATTTAAACCAACTTCAAAATCAAAGTCAACCAATTTCGCACCTACAGTAGAAACTTCTAATGAATTTTTAGGACCTTTAACAACTCCCATTTCCCCACGGATAGTTCCAGTTGGACTTGGAATTCCTTTAATTCTAAAAGTTTTCTTGTCAGAAACAGAACTGCCATCAGGTAGTTTTCCAGTTACGTTAATAGTAACTTCATTTCCTGATCCTGGACTCATTTTATAAGATCCAGCTCCTCCAGAAGCACTTAATCCAGGTGCACTTGCAGAAACTTTGTCAGCAGAAATTCCAGCGAATGAAATTGTCATCGGGTTTACAACACCACGGTACACAACGTTCATTTTATCAGCAGATATCGTAGCAGATTTTGGTCTTGGAACTACAACGTAAGAACCTTTAATAGGAAGACTTACTACTTTATTGTTTTCATCAAAGTTAAACGAACCCGTCATTTGGTGCTCTCCAACATTTCCTGCTCCAAAAGAGAAGGTAGCTTGTCCAGCCTCAGCTTTAAGATTTTGACCATTTAATACAACAGATTTTGCCTGTAAAGTTGGGTCAAACTTTCCTAAGATAATTCTACCAGTTACTGCTTCTCCTTGGAAGAATACAGTTTTGTCTGGCACCACTATTGGCTGATAAGCTGTAAGAGATGCAGCAGCGATCAAATCTGACTGGAACATCCCAGCGATGATATCACTTTCTGTAGTGTTAACATCTGCTTGAATTTGAGATAGTTTCGTAACTGAAGCTATTAAGGGGAAACCTTTATAGTTATACGACAACCATTCAACATTTTTATTTTCAGTTTTAGAAAACACTGGTTTTGTTGAAAATCTATTTTCTATCTTCTTCATTTCATCAGCAGTGATAGCACTCCCTCCGATTGCTTTTAATTGAGCAACATAATTTGAAATCCTATCTAAGAATTCTTTTCCGCCTTTTGTAGTTGTTTCAGCCTGAAACCACTTTTCGTCAATTTGACTACTTTGATCCATTTGCTCAAAAGGTAAGTTTCCGTCAGCATCTCTTTCAAGATCTTTTGTAAACTCAGTTTTAAATCCTTCAATGTACTTATTGAAATCAGCAGATAATTTTCTGATTTTTTCTACTTTAGCTTTTTTCTCACCGTACTGCAATGGCTGTTCAGAAGCTTTCT
>JBBSRP010000206.1:0-5408 GCA_038242935.1 Flavobacteriales bacterium | reverse complement strand
TAAATGAATTCAGTAACTAAAATCAATCTTTCTAATTTAAAGCATTGCAACCAAGTTTGGACAGAAATGCCCGAAAATGATTTAGGAAGAAATTGCCTTAAGTGCAGCAATACCATAATTGATTTCAGAAATTCCACCGATTCAGAAATTGCTGAGAAGCATCTGTTTTCAGAAAATAAAGTTTGTGGACTTTATAAAAAAGAACAGCTTCAGAAACCGATCAAGGCCTCTCCCATTTCTAGAATGGCAAATTTAAATTCGATGTATTTTGGTTTTCTTAGCTTATTGTCATCAAGTAGTTTAGCTCAAGAAAACAATGAAATCAAAACTGAACAAACTGATAAAAAAGTATATTTTGTCAGCGAAAAAGTAGTAGAGCAAAACTCTCAAGCTAAATCTTCCGCAAATTCTTCGCAGAGCAATATCATTATTATTTCGGGAAAATTGACAGATGAGAATGGGGAACCGCTTTCAGGTGCAAATATTATTGCAAAAGGTACAACAATTGGTGCTTCAACTGATTTTGATGGAATTTATAAATTAAATTTAAATAAGGAATTACAGTCAGTTTCTAATATCACTCTACTCTATTCGTACATTGGATTTACAACGGCCAAGATAACTATTGATTCGATCGCCTTAAAGGAAAACCAAATTATCAATATAAAACTTGTTGAAGATTACGACTCTATAACAAGTTTTTACGTCACGCATAAAATTCCTTTTTATAAAAGAATTTGGTATAAAATTAAAAATGTATTTAGAGATTAGAAGTAGAATAATTGACGAACTTGCTACGGAAACCGCATAAAGAAACTTCGAAGAATATACTGTTTTAATCAATAATAATATCAGTTTTATATCTATATATTAGCTGAAAAATTTTCCTTTTATTTAATGCATTTTTCTCCATAAATGAAAAAGAGGAAAACTACTAATAACAAAAAAATAAATTAATAGGAAACTTTGGGTTTAGAGCCTTTTAAAAAAAACAAACTTCAGAACCAACTTATTTTTTTTGGTTCTCAATTCTCGCAGTTGTTGCTGCCTGCACCATTTTTGTCGTGATTCCCGACAAAAATAAATGTCGGGAAATGAATAAGCATCTTGTACAAGCTACAGATAATCAGTTTTCTGGTGTCGTTAATATAAAGAAACTTGATTTTACAAGATTTTTTACTATTAATTACACCGTATGGAATATCGATTAAAAATGCTGAAATATTCAATATTTTAAAAGACGGAGATTCGATAGTATCTGAAGCAAATTCCCCTATTTTAAAAATTTATAGATCTAATAAAGTCATTACCATAAATCTTACGGAAATCCATTACTGCGATACTTCTTATATTAATGTCATATGTAGACGTTGGGTCAGTCCTTAAAACACCCAAAACCAGTATTTCAAATTAAATAAAAATTGAATAAAGTTCTCTTTCTATAAACATTACCTAAAATCAATATAATGACAGCGACCAATCCTGACTTAATCAAAATAACGGAAGCAGTGATTCTGATTAGAATTAATAAAGCATTTAAATCATCGCTTGATGAAGAAGCTCTTTATTATTACACTAGAGGCCGCTGGAAAGTAAATTTATAAAGAGCAAGCCAAGCAAAATATGCAATTGCTGTTTTTGAAGGTACTGTCCTAGAAGTTTACGAAATTGATCAATGGCACAAGGCTGGATCGACTACTAGCAGTAGAAATACAACTGATAGTACTGAACTCAATTCAGCCGCGAGTTTAATTGCACGTTCTGAATTTACTGGTAAAGTAGCGTCAGAAGAGATCAGGAAAAAGTACGTTGACAAATCAGTTAAACATTATTTTGGAAGAGGAAATTCCTGTCCCATTAATTAAATTAATTTCCGATATAGGTTTTTCTCAGCAGTTTCGTTTCGCAGATAAGAACTGTTTAAACTTTTAGGAAACTTGTCTGAAAAATCAAAATCTATACTTTATTATTCAATAATTATGCGATCTAGAAAATAAGTGGTGGTTGCATTATTAAAACACGTACTTTTTACAAAAACATAATAATAGATTAAGCTGGAACGGCAGGAAATAAATAAGATGCCTATAGTTATGGTGTGACTAAAACTAGTCGCTGAATCAAGAAGAAGAAGTCCAACTAAAAGTCTTAGAGAATTTGTAAGATTTACATCTTTATTTACGCAAGATAAACGGCCCGATTCTGATTATTTATGCTTAGCTGAATTATCTTCAGAAAATAGGGATATATTCCAAGTGGATTTTTGCAGAAAGACATAATTTGTAGCAATAAACTACAGATAATTCCGAATGCAAACTTATATATGTTCGGAGTTTTAATGAGTAAATGAATAATATTTGGACAGTTTATGTTTCGTGAAAATTAGAAAGTAGGATTTAATATTCGCCCGCTGTTTACAATAACTATCCTTGACCAAAGGATTTAATCGAAAAGAATAAATTTAATGTTGAAGATAAAGCACACAAAGTTTTGGATGTTCAGGCAGAGTTTCCAGCTAGTAGTTTAGCAGATTTGGATGATCCTTTGACACATCCTTTCCTGCCCTTTGTTTTGGGCAGGAAAGATGCAGTGGACAGCAGGATCCGTGCAAAGCGAACGGGCGAAGCAAATAGCTCCAAAAAACCGCCCAATCTCTACTCCCTACTCTCTAATTTCCAATTCCTAATTTCCCTTCTCCGCTATATAATTCGCTAGCACTTTATCTACCAATTCCTCTTTGGTGAGATGGTGGAAAATAGTTTTTATCTGATGCTTGATATCCTCTGGAACCTCCCGATTAGGCTTGGTTTTAAAGACTTTCTTAGCCCAAACTAGGGTGTTATTCCACTCGATATCTTCTTGAGTAGCCTTGTTGGCAGCGATAAATTTTATGCCCAATTCCTTTTGGAAATCGGCAATTTCGCCCACTTCTTCAGGCTGCAAGATTGTCATCGAAAGTCCCTTCGCACCCGCACGACCGGTACGCCCAGAACGGTGGACGTAGGCTTCGTAGGTGTCTGGTAAGTGATAGTTGACCACATAAGACAACTCTTTGACGTCAATTCCCCTCGCAACTAAGTCGGTAGCGACAAGAATATCGATATATCCAGCGCGAAATTGCTCCATAATACGATCGCGAATTCCCTGACTCAAACTTCCGTGCAAAGCTCCTGAAGAAATTTTTCGCATCGCTAGATTCTTTGCCAATTTATTGACCGCCGCTTTGGTTTTACAGAAAATAATTCCTCTTCCGCCTTCTTGAGTACTCAAAAAGTGTAAAAGTACATCTAATTTCTCAATCGGATCGACCACCATATATTGGTGATTAATGCCTTCGTGGCCGATTGTGGACATTTCTGAACTGACAGAAATAACATTTTTGAACATATAATTATGAACGATTTCTTTGAGATCTCCCGGCATTGTCGCACTAAATAAAAGTGTGCGGCGATTTTTGGGCATCACTTTCAAAATTTGCATCAAATCTTCTTTCAAAGCTTGAAACATCTCATCCGCTTCGTCCAAAACAAGATTTTTTAGTGACTTGATATCCAAAGCATTTTTCTCCAATAGATCAAGAAAACGACCAGGAGTTGCCACCACAATATGCGTAGTAGTTTTCAGTTCTTCGATCTGCGTTTTAATAGGACTTCCTCCCGTAAGCAGTACGATTGACACCTCTGGAAGATGTTTTGCAAATTCAACCAAATTGCTGTAAATCTGCTGACTCAACTCGCGTGTAGGTGATAAAATTATCGTCTGAATACTCTCATTTTTAAGGTCTACCATCTGTAAAAGTGGCAGTCCAAAAGCCGCAGTTTTACCCGTTCCTGTTTTGGCAAGCGCAACAATATCTTCGGTTTTATTTAGAATTATCGGAATTACTTGCTCCTGAATATCGGTAGCAACGGTGATTTCTAAATCGTTTAAAGCTTGTTGAAGTTGAGGATTAATTCCTAAATCGGATAAAAGTTGGGACATAATAATTTTTTTGCAAAGATAGCGCAGTTTTGCGGGGAAGAGAGGATTTGATTGGTTAATTAGAGAATATGATGGAAGTTTAGGAGTAATTTATCGTGTTAGTCGAAGAACCTAGAATAATGTGGAGCTGATCTGTGGTTTATTATAATCAAATTTATTTAGTCATCAAATATCCGGTGCAACTTCCACTCCTCGTGGAGGGTCCGGAAGGTGGGGTAAGGTTTTGAGATAAAAGCATAGTATTTTAAGCACTTACAGAGTCTCCATATCTCTCAAAAAGTCACGTGCAAAACAAATGTATAGGAAAATTTAATAGTACAGCATTAACCAATACAATAATGCTCATAATATCAAAAAAACACATTTTCTGAAATGAAATACTCCTAAAAACTTTAATTTTTTTTACTATATTCAACAAAATTTTGAATTATGAAAACACTTCTACCTCTCTTTCTCCTCACTAGCTTTTTTGCTGCAAATGCACAATGTCCAGCTCCAACAAATTTCTCCGTTACCGAATATATAGGTAATGCAGTAACTCTGGATTGGACTGAAAATGGTACAGCTACTGCTTGGGAAATTGGTGCCATAGGAGACTTTGAAATTGGAGATCAAGCACCTGCGGTTCCGTTGGATGTCACCGCTGCTAAACCATATATTCTCACAGGTTTGCCACCGGGATGTACAGTTTTTTACGTCCGTTCAGTTTGTTTTCCTTATGAAGTTAGTGACTGGACAATGGTAGCTTCTCCGGAATGTCCTGAGGGAATTTTCAATTATGTTAGTTCATTATCGACAAATGACTTTACTGCGAATTTAAGCAACGACTTATGTATCTACCCCAATCCTGCAAAAAATACCTTGTCTTTAAAAAGCGATTCGCAAATCGGAAAAGTTATTATTTCAGACATTTCTGGAAAAGTAATTATTACACAGACAAGTAACTCCAAGGATCTCAATGTTGAAACGCTTTCAAAGGGAATGTATATTTTAGAGGTGTTTTCAGCGTAGGGAAAAGTCACGAAGATGTTTATGAAGGAATAAGGTCTTTACAACCTACAATTGTAATCATCATTAAAATTAAGATACTCTAATGGAATATTCCTATTTCAGGAAGCCACAAAATCTTCAATCACAATAAATATTTGGTTATGAAATACGTATCTACCTCCTTCTTTTTCGTCATTTTACATTCTGGATTTTCTCAGGAAATTAAAAACGACTCAATTTATAAGCAGCAAGACCTTGATGTTAAGGCAGAGTTTAATGCTAGCAAAACGACATTATTCCAATTTGTTGGCAATAATTTTAAAGCACCTTCTAAAGTAAGTGGCAGATTGTTTGTACAATTTGGTGTGGAACCTGATGGAACTTTATCTACTTTCAAGATTACCAAAGATCTAGGGTATGGAACTGCCGAAGAAGCTGTC
>JBBSRP010000205.1:0-5436 GCA_038242935.1 Flavobacteriales bacterium | reverse complement strand
TTAAAGCGGATGTTACTGCAGGTGGAGAAATTTTGATTTACGGAAGTCCAAAAAATCAGAAAAAGAAAACCAAATTAGGCGGTACAATCAAGGAAGTAAACTAATTTGATTGTCAGAAATGACATCATTCACAAAACAGACTAATTGTAATGTTGCAAGATATTTTAACAGCCATTCCATTAGGTATTTTATTAAGTTTCTTAATCGGACCAGTATTTTTTGTTCTGTTGGAAACCAGCGTTACCAAAGGTTTGAGAGCAGCTCTCGTCTTTGACTTTGGTGTAATTCTGGCTGATATTTTATTTATATTAATTGCTTATGGTAGTAGTTATAGGCTGATTTTAAGCATAAAAGATGATCCTCTCGTATTCATTATTGGAGGATTATTGATGACAGGATACGGTGTGTTTTCTTTTATCCAACTCAGGAAAGAAGGTAAAAAAGAAGAAGAAGACGTGACTACTGAGATTATAAAGAAGAATTACGGAAACTTGTTTATCAAAGGTTTTTTATTAAACTTTATTAATGTTGGAGTTTTGCTTTTTTGGTTTCTAGTTTTGATATCTGTTGGGCCAAAATTAGAAATGGAACTTTCACGAATCACGGTATTTTTTGGTGCAGTTATAGGAACATATCTGATTGTTGATATAGCTAAGATATTAGCTGCAAAGCAATTAAAGAATAAACTAACAGGCAAAAATATATTCAAAGTAAAAAAAGTAGTCAGTGTTCTACTTGTTGTTTTTGGTTTTATAATTATGTCACAAGGCTGGTTTCCAAGCGATCAGAAATTGGTAAAAAAAGCGTTGGAGAAGATCCAATAAATTTTTGAAAAAGAAGGCTGGCATTATCAAAAGTTTTTTCTATATTTGCCGACCATTCAATTGATGGCGTCGTGGCCGAGTGGCTAGGCTGGGCTCTGCAAAAGCTCCTACTGCGGTTCGAATCCGCACGATGCCTCCAAACAAAAGAGGATTCCATATCGGAATCCTTTTTTTGTTTTATCTATTTTCTGTAATTCTTATTGTTACAGATTCTACATCACCTTCTATCGGCGGATTGAGTTTTGAAACTGAAATTTCAGCTCTTGAAACTTCCAAAATTTCAGCAAAAAGTCTTTTGAGAATTCTATCAGCAACATGTTCTAGAAGCTTTGATCGTATTGCCATTTCTTCGCGTACAATCTTATTGAGATGGACATAATTTACAGTATCAGCAAGTTCATCTGTTCTTCGAGATTTATCAAAATTAGTTTCTATTGTGAGATCTACGGAATAATCAGATCCTATTCTCGCTTCTTCATCCAAGCATCCGTGGTAGGCGTAGAGGCGAATATTTTTAAGAATAATTGTGTCCATTTTATAATATTATTTGAATTTTGAGAGTAATTTTTGAGTGGATAAAAGTACAAAAATCAATTCAGTCTACAGATGATTATCTCTTGAAGAATGGAGAATTAACCCAACAATTTTGGTAACTTTGCGATTCAAATTTTTGAATATGTCAGCAGAAGAAAAATCATTAAATTTTATTGAACAAATTATTGAAGACGATTTAAAGAATGGTCTTTCTCAAGATAAATTACGTTTTAGATTTCCCCCAGAACCTAATGGTTATCTGCACCTAGGTCACGCAAGTGCTATTGCACTTAACTTTGGTCTTGGTGCCGAATATAACGCTCCTGTAAATCTTCGTTTTGACGACACTAATCCAGCCAAAGAAGAGCAGGAATTTGTAGATGCCATTAAGAGAGATGTGGAATGGTTGGGTTATAAATGGGCAGAAGAACGATATGCATCAGATTACTTTCAGCAATTGTATGATTGGGCTGTAATGCTTATCAAACAAAACAAAGCGTATGTTGATAGTCAATCTTCTGAAGAGATGGCAATTCAAAAAGGTACTCCAACAACTCCAGGGACTGATAGTCCTTTTAGAAGTAGAAGTATAGCAGAGAATCTTGATTTATTCGAAAGAATGAAAAGTGGAGAATTTGCTGAAGGAACGCATATTCTAAGGGCAAAAATTGATATGAAATCTGTTAATATGTTGATGCGTGATCCAATTATTTATAGAGTTATCAATAAATCTCATCATAGAACTGGTACAGATTGGTGTATTTATCCAATGTATGACTGGGCTCACGGCGAAAGTGATTATATCGAAGGAATTACACACTCATTTTGTACATTAGAATTTCTGCCTCACAGAGAATTATACGATTGGTTTTTAGATCAAATTGCCGATAGTAATCATGTTAGACCAAAACAAAGAGAATTTGCAAGACGTAACCTTTCTCATACTGTTGTAAGTAAGAGAAAATTACTCCAATTGGTAAATGAAAAGCACGTAAATGGCTGGGATGATCCTAGAATGTCTACTATTTCTGGTCTTAGACGTAGAGGTTATACGCCTGCATCATTAAGAAATTTTGCAAATACTACAGGAATTGCAAAAAGAGAAAATCTTATTAGTGTTTCTGTTTTAGAATTTTGCATCAGAGAAGATCTTAACAAAACTGCTCCAAGAGTAATGGCGGTTATTGATCCTGTAAAAGTTATTATTACAAATTACCCTGAAGATACAGTTGAATGGCTAGATGCAGAAAATAATCCTGAAGATGATGCTGCAGGTTTTAGAAAAGTTCCATTTGGTAGAGAGATTTATATCGAAAGAGATGATTTTCTTGAAGATGCTCCTGCCAAATTTTTCAGACTCTCGTTAGGAAAAGAAGTGCGTCTTAAGAATGCTTATATCATCAAAGGCGAAAGCGTTATAAAAGATGCAGATGGCAACATTACCGAAATTCACGCCACTTATGATACTGATAGCCTTAGCGGAAGCGGCACAGAAGCAGCAACACGCAAGGTTTCTGGAACACTTCACTGGGTTTCTGTAGAACACGCAGTAGATGTGGAGATCAGGCTTTACGATCGTTTATTTGTAGACGAAGCGCCAGATACTCACAAAGAAAAAGACTTTCTTGAATTTGTAAATCCTGATTCGCTTAAAATTGTAAGAGGATTTGTTGAACCTAGTTTGGCAACTGCTCAAAACGAAGATAAATTTCAATTTCAACGTCTAGGATATTTTTGCGTAGACAAAGATTCTAGAGCCGAAGGACTAGTCTTTAATAAGACTGTGGGTCTAAAAGATGCTTGGGAAGAGAAAGGTAAAAAGGAAGAAAATGCCATCAATAATTCTCTTAAAGACATCAATAAATACTTTAAAGTAGGGCAGGAGGAGCAAGATATTATTGAAGCAAAAATCGCCGAAAATATCAAAACGATTTCTGATTTTAGTTTGCTTCAAAATGCAATCAAAAAGAATACGAACAATAATAAGAGCTCATTGCTTTTTGCAAATTGGCTTCTAAAATACAATACACATATTACTAGTAAAGATGTCGCTACAGAAAATCTCGAAAAATTAATCGGGATGTCATTGAAAAGTGAATCAGAATATGTTCGGTTTGAAGCTGTAAAACTTTTAGAAAAACATTCAGAACTACATTCGCAATTTTCGGAACTTTTGCAGACGATGAAAGAAAGTGATAAAAGTGATAAAGTAAAAGCTGCGGTTAGCACTATTGCTTAAAAATATATTTTGTTTAAGAAAAGCACTTCGAAAGAGGTGCTTTTTTTATTATAAGAATTTCTGATTTTTCAAATTTTTAAAATCACTTTATTCTATAAAAAACGGCTTTTAGTAAAATGCTGTAAGGCAGTTTCTAAAATTATTGATCCCAATCTATACCTGAAACTATAAAGCGTTTTAAAACGGTCGAATTTCGATTTTGGTAACGAATTTTTAGTTTAACGGCTTGTTAACAGCCCACATTTTAATTTGTTAGTATCTTTAATTTCTAACCAATAAAAAAATTAAATTATGTCTACAAATAAAACTAGCGTTGCTTTAGCTCTATTGGCAGGAATCGCAATCGGAGCAGGAATTGGAATTTTGATAGCACCTGAAAAAGGTTCAAAAACTAGAAAGAAAATCAAAGGTGGATACTGCGACGCAACAGACGAAGTAAAATCTAAGTATAAAGATTTAAAAAATAAAGTGTCGAAAGTTGATATAGAAGGAACTTACGACGAACTTGTAGATAATTTAAGTAGTAAATCTGAAGATGTAGTTTCGTTTTTGGAAACAAAATTGGCTTCACTGAAGAAACAAGTATCTAAATACTAGTTTAACTTATATTAAATAAAAAAGAGGCCCTTAAGCCTCTTTTTTTTGTTTTAGAAAAATTACAATCTATTTTGTTCTTCTTCATTTTCCTCATCAATATCTGTTTGATCTTTCAAATGTTTGTAATCCTCAGAAGGTTTAAAATCTTCTTTCTTTTTACGTTCTTTTCTGTTTCCACGTTTCATCGCTTCACCAATTTGGTTTGAAGCAGAGAAGGAGGCAACCATATTATTTAGCATTTCGCTTCCCGCTTGTGGCGAATTTGGAAGTAGAATCAAGTTCGAATTTGTGTCAGATCCAATTGATTGCAACGTATCGTAATGCTGCGTAACAACAATAAGAGCCGATGCTTCTTGAGAGTTGATACCAACTTTATTCAAAACATCAACACTTTCTACAAGTCCGCGAGCAATTTCACGACGTTGATCTGCGATACCTTGTCCTTGAAGTCTTTTACTTTCAGCCTCAGCTTTTGCTTTTGCAACAATTCTAATACGTGAACTTTCAGCCTCAAATTCTGCAGCAGTTTTTTCCCTATCGGCAGCATTAATCCTGTTCATCGCATTTTTTACCTGAATATCTGGATCAATATCTGTTACAAGTGTATTGATAATATCATATCCATAAGTTGTCATTGCTTCGTTCAATTCACGTTTTACCGCAATCGCAATATCATCTTTTCTTTCAAAAACATCATCCAATTTTAGTTTAGGAACCTCGGCACGCACAACATCAAATACATAAGCAGTAATCTGATCGTGAGGATACTCAAGTCTGTAAAATGCATCGTAAACCTTGTCTTTGATAACCATAAACTGAACAGAAACTTTAAGTTTAACGAAGACGTTATCCTTTGTTTTAGTCTCGATCATTACATCTAGCTGTGTAATTTTCAAGTTGATTCTTCCAGCGATTTTATCAATTATTGGAATTTTTAAATGAAGTCAAGAGTGTCTGATCGAATGAAATTTACCAAAACGTTCTACAATTGCAGATGTCTGCTGCTTGACCGTAAAAAAGGCAGAAAATAGAACGAATAATCCTAAAATGAGGATAATTACCAAGGGAATATTAACCATAATTTTGTTTGTTTTATAATGCGTGTTAAAGTACAAAAAATATTATAGCTTATATTGGTAACGGTCACAAGTTTAGGATAGTTTAGCCCCCGATAAGTTCGGAGTATTATTTTAAATTTCAAACTTATATATTTGAGATATGAAATACAAGAAATGGACTTTA
>JBBSRP010000204.1:0-5455 GCA_038242935.1 Flavobacteriales bacterium | reverse complement strand
TATTTTTAAACCGCCTTTTGCTGTCCGAAACTTTGCCCAGTCAAACATATTTAAACATAGGCTGATTGTGGTACTATCAATAAGTTTTATAGTTTGGTCTTTAATTTCGGCAATAATACTACGCTGGGACTCACTTTTCAAAACTTTTTCATAGTGCTTTAAAACCCTGTAATACAAGGATTCAAATACTCTCCAATCCCGTTTTTTATTGCCATCACTCATTGTGGATCTTGCGGGACTTTGGTTTAAACTTAAATCGCCAATAAAAATCTCACTTACCCCAATTCCAGTAGAAATATCGTTTAATGTGTAGCATTTGTTTAGCTGTCCGTAAGTTAAAGCAACAAATTGGTCGTAAGTCTTGTATTTACTACATCCCTTGTCTGCATTGTGCTTTTTTGCACAAGATTCCAGCATCCAACGAGGAACTAGGTCGATAATTTGTCGGATAACTGGTTTTTTAATATTTTTGTTTCGCCTGAAGAGTCCCATAAAATTATTTTATTTTTAGCAAAACAAAAATAAGGGAATCTCAGGCACTTTTTTTTTAGACTTTCGGATGGTAGTGAAAAGAAATAATAAATTATTAGAATTAAGACAATTATTATAACGCGCAGATTTTGACCAAATGATTTTAAGATTAAAATTACAAATAATCCAGTACTTAAAATCCCACCTTTTAAAACGTGAGGCTCAAATGCTAAAACAATTAGATCTTTTGGGATAAGAGGATTACCGAGATTTATTTTGAATTGAAAGAATTGAAAAAAAATCCTTAGTATGAGCAAATTTATCAAACAGATAAGTGGACCAGCAATAGTACTTGGCACTTTTAACTGTTGGAAAAGTTGAAGTTTTGGGATGGTTGTCAATACGTTATTTGATAGTGTGGGTAGCGTCTATCTGCTGTTTTACTGTTAGTGCAACTCCTATGATTAAGAAAGCAGCAAAGGTTGGATATATGATAAAGAAAGTACTGTGCACCGTTAAAGATAAACCTAAAGCTACAACTATGTGTAACATCCCTGTGATAATGACTCCTACACTACCGATTAATAGAAAGGATGGAATTTTTTCATAATTTTATAATTTTAGATTAGGTCTTTCCGCAAAGCTAGCCTGTTGTTAATGTTTACTATAAATCGAGTTAAACATACAAAATTTCACTCATCATCGTTATTTTTAGTCTGATAGTCAGCTTCCTTTTGCCACATTTCTAACTCTTCTCTTACATAATTCTCTAATTCTTGCTGTTTATGAGCAAACCACGATTCTATATAATCTGAATTGTCAATGGTTTTTTTGAAATTAGCAAATGGTCTTTTTCCATCTAATGCAGATTCTAATTTGGACCGAACAGCAGCATTCTCAACTTTCTCTAAAAATTTTTGCATAATGAGAAAATTTTCGTGCGAATCTAAAACGGAAATTTCTTTAAAGTCTGGATTCTTGATTTTTTCTAATATGTCTCCAAACATTTCAATAGCATCTTCGTCATCAAAATCTTCATAATTCTCAGGAACATCAATCAATTCGGCAGTTTTGATGTTGAGATAGCAAGTCATTCCACAGTCTAGATTTTGAGCTATTTCATTAATTTTCTTGTATTCAATTTGGATCATTTTATTTTTTTTTCTAGTTCAGGTTTTGAATAATTACTGAATCAAATTTATATTTTTTTAAATTATTTCTGAGTCCGTATCCTACGTTATTTCAGTTTACTAATTATAAAGCTCTTGCAGTTCGAGTTTTTTGATTCTCGATTTGATTGCGCCACGAGTTCGGCCAAAATGAGTGGCAATATCTTTTTCGTGCATTCCTTCGCAAAACATTATCGTCAATTCGTTGTCAAGCTCAGCTGTCCAAGGATTGTAAGCGCCTTTATGAACAAGTCGAATTTCATCAACCGAATATGCTTTTTCAGTTTTATTAGTAGTATTTTCTCTTCGCAACTCTTTGATCATCTTCTGGTCTTCGGCAGAAATACTTTTTAGTAAATGGATCTGACTCGAAACAGGAAAGTTTTCAGGAACTAGACTTTCTGGAATATGAATGCTGTTTTTTGTACGAGTTACTGCAACGTAAAGTAGATTAATTTCTTCATTGATCTTCTTAAAATTAATTTCTTCCTTTTTACTGTTTTTCTTTAGCTTATCGAGTTTATCAGTTGAAATAAAGTCATTCACGAGTTGTACCGTATCGTATTCCATTCCTTTACATCTGTGCACTGTCGAAAATATCATTTCGGCATTTTCTCGTTCGCCATCTGTGATATGTTGTTCTTTGATCAACTTAATTATGTCAGGAATTTTATTGCCATATTCACGAACAATCTCGACCATCATTCCCAACTGAACATCTTCGGTTTTTTCTATATAATCTTCCAATTCTTCAAGATCTTTCATTCCTTTGATCAGATTATCACGTATCAGAAAATTTTTTGAATTATAAAGATTTAAAACGTCGTATAAAGATGTGCCGTCATCAGCATAAGTATAAGAATTAATATTTCCTTCAAAATAAATTTGCTTGACTTTTTTCTTCTCGGTAACATATTCAATTGCTTTTAGCAAAAGTCCTAGATTGGTTCTTGCTAGGATGGCTTTACTTTTGGTTGCAACAGCCGAACCTTTTCCGCTTATTGGAAGTAAATCTTGAGACAAAAAGTGCTTTTTATTTGATAGAATATTCATTGCAAGATCTGCTATATCTTGGCTAAAGCGGAAACTTGTGGAGAGATTAAAGGTGACGAAGCTTGCTTTTTCCAATGAGTTGACGGCAAATCTCCAACTGTAAATCTGCTGATGTGTATCTCCGACAATTACTTTTGTTGCTTTTTGATTTAAGAAAACATCAAGCATAGCAGGAGATGCATCTTGACCTTCGTCAAAAAGTATGTAATCGTAATGCAACTGAGGATTTGAAAGCTGAAATTTCTTGAGATAAAAGTCGTGGGTAATGTCGATTTCTCCAGAGTCCATTTTAGCTAGGAAAATGCGCGACTGTTTCTCGATATAATTATAATATGTTTGTACGAATGTTATTGCTTTGGCATCTGTAACCGTATCCAAATAGTTAAGATCCTGCACTTTCTTTTTATCGCTATTGCAAAAATAACTTAGAAACTTACTAATGTGATTTGCAATTACATACTCAGTGTGTTTTTCGCCATTGCCTTGAAGTTTTAGAATTTCGGCAATCTCGTTTGTTTTATATCCTTGCGGACTTATTTTGTACCTACTGCCGTAAACAATGTGCTTATAGGCGAGGGAATGAGCAGTTTCGACAGTTACATTATCGAGACCTTTTTCGCTAAACTTCTTAACAGCATCTAGTTTTACCGATTTATTAAAAGCCAGATATAGAATTTTTGCAGTTGTAGGTCGAGTTCGAGCGTACTCAATAATAGTTGTGGTTTTACCTGAACCTGCAACAGCATTTATCTTGATATTTCCAGTAGAATTTATAATGTCTGATTGTTCCTTTGTCAAATTCATTTCGTTCTCATTTTTAACTTTTGAAACATACTTTCAATCCGTAGAATGTGATTGATTTGGTAGTACAAGTTTAAGGAAATTGATTTACTTTTTTAAACTTTTGACCAAGCTTCTCAGCATCGCAGTTTTTTAGTTTTGATTTTTTAGAATTTCCCATTATTTAGACTCCTCGTTTTCTCAAATCTTTTAAATTTTAAATCTTTCAATCTTTTAGGTTTATTTTGATTTTTTCTCTTATTTCATTATTTAGATCTCCTTTGCGCAAGGGGTGGGAGCGGCATCCTTTGCTGCGAACGAGAATTTTCTAATTTAAAAACTAAATCTTGTGGCAGCAAAGATATAGTGGACGACCCGACTCGAGCCACATCTCATTTCTATGTTAAGATATACGTTATGGCGACGGGTTGCGCCCAAAAGATTCTTCTAACGGTAATTTTTAGAAGGATTTAACGTCTCATTATTTGAAAACTATGCAATTTGAACGAAATTTGGTAGTCTAACAAAGAACCATACTATGTCTAAATTATTCAGTCCAATTTCCATAAAATCTGTAAATTTTAAAAATCGCATCATAATGTCGCCTATGTGCATGTATTCCTGCGAAGATGGCTTTGCAACCGACTGGCATTTTGTACACTACGGGACTAGAGCGATGGGCGGTGCGGGAATGGTAATTTTCGAAGCTTCGGCGGTGCGAGCCGATGGTCGAATAAGCACAGGCGATTTGGGAATTTACAAAGATGAACACATCGAAATGTTGGGCCGAATTACCAAATTTGTCAAGGATAATGGCAGTGTAGTAGGTATTCAGTTGGCGCACGCGGGAAGAAAAGCGAGTACGTGGGCGTTTGGTGCGGAAAGTAAAATATTGAGCGAAAATCAAGGCGGCTGGGAGATGATTGCACCTTCGGCAATTGCTTTTTCTGACAAAACTGCAGTACCTCGCGAAATGACACTGACGGATATCGAAGCCATAAAGCAGTCGTTTGCAGACGCCGCAAGTAGAGCGCTAAAAGCTGGTTTTGAACTAATCGAACTTCACGCAGCGCACGGATATTTGATTAATGAATTTCTCTCGCCTCTCACAAATAAAAGAGTAGATCAATACGGCGGAAGTCGCGAAAATAGAAGCCGATTCTTGATGGAAGTAATTGAGAAAGTCAAGGAAGTTTGGCCAGATACTTTACCGATGTCTGTTCGGATTTCTGCTACAGATTGGGCTGAAGGTGGTTGGAAAAGCGATGATTCTGTTTGGTTAAGCGAGAAATTAGCAGAAGCAGGAATCGATATTGTAGATGTTTCTAGCGGTGCTGTGGTTCCTGATGTGAAAATTCCTATTGGTCCTGGATACCAAGTTCCGCTGGCGGCAGCAATCAAAAGTGAGGTAAAAGATAAAATAAATGTTGCAACAGTAGGAATGATTACAACCGCAGCTCAAGCAGAGACTATTCTTGTGAATGGCAATGCCGATTTTATCGTGTTAGGTCGGGAATTATTGCGTAATCCTTATTTTCCTTTGAAGGGAGCTAAGGAATTACGTGAAAAAGTAGACTGTCCTACACAATATGACCGTGCTTTTTAGACATTAGTTAAGACAAAAACAAAGTACAATTATAAAAAATCTCCATATCGTATGATTCGATATGGAGATTTTTACTTCTTACTATTTTGCTTAAAAAAGTGTGGTGGTAGTAACTGCTTCTAGTTTACATAAAATTATAACCGATGATTACAGACATCGCTTTGTAATCTGATTCCCAATAATAATATCTGTCAAGAACGCGTCTAGATGTTTGGTATCTAAACTCGATGATATATTTAAATGTATATCCGTTTTTAGTCATACTCCTGTGATGCTTGCTATCACTAGCCTGTCGAATAATTTGTCTCCAAAATACCTTCTATTTAATTTATATACAAACTCATCGAGGTAAAGTTGTAGATTTTTACGCTTTATT
>JBBSRP010000203.1:0-5467 GCA_038242935.1 Flavobacteriales bacterium | reverse complement strand
TATGTTTTCAAATGTCATTTTTATGTTTTTTTAATTTTTAATAATTGGTAAGGAAACAGTAAAAACAGTTCCTTTATTTACTTCTGATTCAAATGTAATAGTTCCTTTGTAATTTTCGATGATATTTTTGATAATACCGAGACCTAATCCCATTCCGCTTGATTTTGTGGTAAATTTTGGTTCGAAAATATGTCTGTAATTTGCCGTTGCGATTCCAACGCCGTTATCTTCTACCTTAATATGTACACAATCATTAACGCGTTTAATCGTTACTTTGACATATTTGCCAACAACATTTGACGGAATTGCCTGAATTGCGTTTTTTACAAGATTTGTAATAATACGAATTAATTGCGTCCTATCAATCTTGGTTTTGATAACTTCTTCTTCGTTGTGGAAACTGATAAAATCTTCATTGAAAATTTCCAAAGCTAATTCGACCACATCTACCACATTCAGAGTTTCGTTTTGCTGAGCTGGCATCGATGCAAAACTTGAAAACGCCGAGGCAACCGAGTTCATAGTATCAATCTGCTGAATTAGAATATTGGAATAATCATTTAGTTTTATTAGTAAATCTGGATCATCAGGATCAAATCTTCGTTGAAAATTCTGTACCGTTAGTCGCATTGGTGTCAACGGATTCTTAATCTCGTGTGCCACTTGTTTTGCCATTTCGCGCCAAGCTTCTTCTCGTTCACTTTGGGCAAGTTTATCGGCGCTTTCTTCAAGCTCATCAACCATTGCGTTGTATGCCTGAATCAGTAAATCGACTTCTTTACTATTCGCTCTAGCGAGAATCTTCTGGTTTTTCTGACGCAAAGTCGTTTCGTTGATCTTGTCAGAAATAGTTTTTAATGACTTTGTAATATAAGTCGAAAGGAAATACGCCAAACCAAAAGCTATTAGCAATGTAAAGGAATAAACCTGACCAAGACGCATCAGGAAATTATGAAGTTCACGTTCATAAAATCCGTCATCTTCTACATAAGGAAGATTCAAAATTCCCATAGGCTTAAATTTATCATCTTTGAGCTGACTAAAGGAACTTCGGTTTCTCTTGCCATCAATATTCTTAATATCTACATATCTTTTTTCGACCGAAGATTGAACAAGTTTTACAATATATTGTGGAATAGGTGGGGAAACAGGATCGATAGCAAAAGCCGCTTTTGACGACTTTAGCAGATTTCCTTGAAGATCGTAAATGTTGATTTCTAGATTATGAATATCTGAAAGTTCGTAAATTCTGTCTTTGAAAATTAAAGGTAAATTCTCTGTGGTAAGCGGATAAGTAGTGGTGGAAAGAATATAATTGATATGCTCTTTGATGGCATTTTCCTTATTTTCTAATCGTTCTTGATGGTATTCTTTGGCCTCACTTTTAAATTGAATGATCGAAATGGAAGCTAATAATACCGAAGAAACTACGATCAGCAATATCATTGTAATGAATATTCTGGTTCGCAACGACAACATAGATATATTAAAGCTAAAAGCCATACGCTATTGGTTTTTTTCTCGAATTCTTTTGTACAGTTTAAAACCTAACATTAAGATGATCGAAAATGCAAAGATGCCAATTACGCCAAAAATCCAATTAAAAGCATTCTTCAAAATCACAAGAAATACAACGGCAAACAAAATCAAAGTCGCACCTTCATTGAAGATTCGCATATAATTTGAAGTGTATTTTACATCATCATTTTGCAAAGAATTAAATATCTGCTGACATTTAAAATGATAAATAAACAGCAACAACACAAAAAATAGCTTGACGTGCATCCAATCTTGATTCAGCCATTCGGGCATCATAATAAGTAAGACAACTGCAAAAAGCGTTGCCAATACTGCCGATGGCCAGGTGATAATATACCACAATCTGTAAGTCATAATTTTATACTGCTTTTGCAAAATTTCCTTTTCAGGAGATTCTTTAGAAGCTGCTTCGATTTGGTATACGAAAAGTCGAACGATATAAAAAAGCCCTGCAAACCAAGTAATTACAAAAATGAGATGCAGGGATTTGATATAATTATAATATTCCATAGAATAGGGAGCTTATTTTATTTGGCAACAGCCCAATCATTTATCCAAGAAGCAACAGTATCGGTCCACGCTTCATCGTCGTTGAGACAAGGTATTGTGTGAAACTTCTCTCCACCGTGAGCCAAAAACTCGTCATTTGCTTCCATTGCAATTTCCTCTAAAGTCTCAAGACAATCCGCAACGAAAGCTGGAGTAACAACTGCAAGATTTTTGACACCTTTCTCTGGTAATTCATTGATGCTTGTATCCGTGTAAGGATCAAGCCATTTGTCTCCAGCAAGTCTCGACTGAAAAGTTTGACTATACTTTCCTTCGGGAATTCCCAACTGCTCCACAACAAGTCTAGTCGTCTCGTAACATTGGTGGCGGTAACAAAATTCGTGCGCAGGCGATGGAGTAGAGCAACAGCTCTTATCTATCTTACAGTGAGATTTTGTAATATCGGTTTTGTGAATATGTCTTTCGGGAATTCCGTGGTACGAAAATAAAAGATGGTCATATTCAAAGCCATTTAACGACTTTTTAATCGAATCTACTAGATTTTTGATGTAATCAGGTTTATTGTAAAAAGCAGGTACGTGTGTAAAAGTGATTTGCGGAAAATGTTTTTTACGCAAATCTTCAGCAAGTTCTACAATTGTTTTTGTAGATGCCATTGCATATTGTGGATACAATGGGAACAACATAATTTCGGTCACACCTTGATCTACTAATTCCTGCAATCCTGACTTCAAAGACGGACTTCCGTAACGCATCGCCAATGAAACTGGAACTTTTGATTTAGGCTCGACTTTTTTGTGCATTCTTTCAGAAAGTACAATAAGTGGTGAACCTTCGTCCCACCAGATTTTCTTGTATGCTTCGGCAGATTTTGCTGGTCGATTGCGTAAAATAATTCCACGTACTAGAAGTGCACGCAATAAAAACGGAACATCAATTACATACTTGTCCATTAAAAATTCGTCTAGATATGGCTTCACATCTTTGGCAGTTGGACTTTGAGGAGAACCTAGATTTACTAATAAAACACCCTTCATATTCTAGTATATTTATTTTTTTGAACTTATTTTTTTGATTTATTTCGTCTCGTTAACTACAAGAGACATCAGATATTTTTTGGGAGTAGTGGCATATTTCTTTTTAAAGGCAGCAATAAAGTGACTTCCTGTGCTGTAGCCAATTTTGAGTCCAACTTCATTTACATTATAAGATCCGCTGTCAAGTAATTTTCTAGCATAATCCATTTTATAATCAAATAGGAAACCAAACACGGTGTCTCCGTAAATCTGTTTGAAACCCATTTTCAATTTCTTCAATGTCAATCCAACCTGATCTGCCAATTCTTGAAGTCCTGGCGGCTCTGTCATATTTGCGATAATAATTTCTTTTACTTTTCGAATTTTCATCACATTGTCTTCATCAGTAAGGAAAGGACATTGCTCAGAAACTGGATCTTCACTTTGATTAAAGTAAAGACTTAGAATTTCGTATCCTTTTCCTTTAAAGTAAAGATTCTTGATAGACGAATGAAGGTTGTAATGAAACATCTGACTTAGCACAATTGCCATCGATGGACTTACATCTTCTTCCTTATAATATTTCTTGTCCTTATTATCGGAGTTTAGAAAGCTGATATAATTTGCTTCGTTTGAAAATAACGCGTGAAATTTCTTAATTGAAATTAAAACTGTGATAACCCAAGATTCTGCGCTTAATTCTAAATTTAGCGGAAGCTCCTTCTGAGGATTGTATAAAAACAGTGATTTGCTGTCTCGAAGTTCCAAAGCATACGAGCCATTATTAAAGATAAATTTTGATTTACCCTTTAGCTGAAAGTGAAACTGTATCAGCCCCGTACTCACAGAATGCGAGACAAATTCAGTTTCTAAAGTGTTATTTTCTGATTTGATTATAATGAAGTCTTCTTCAATTGTAATAATTTCGGGAGAACCCATAGCGATGTTTTTTTAGAATATTTATTATTAAATACCACTCTTCTTATTTAGAACAACTCTAAATAAAAACGCCCTAACAAGCTGATTTCATTGCAAAGTTACGCTATTTTCATAAAAAGAAACGATTTATAAACCTAAAAGCTTAGAGCGTTATAAAAAGTACTTCTAGCGTTACTTTCATCCGTAAGATAGTAATAGTTTTGTAGGTCTTAAAGAGAGATCTTCAAAATATGGAAAATTACAACTCGTCGAAGCACCTAACCTTTTACGCTATCGGACTCAGCTACAAGAAAGCTGATGCTGATATTAGGGGGAAATTTAGTGTTGATTCGGCAGCAAAAACAAACCTTTTAGCGGAAGCGAAAGAAAATGGTTTGGAAAGTTTAATCGTTATTTCTACCTGCAATCGCACAGAGATTTACGGTTATGCCGAGCACCCTTTTCAATTAATTCAGCTTTTATGCAATCATAGTTTAGGTACAGTTGAAGATTTTCAAAAAGTAGCATACATTTATAAAAATAATGAAGCAATTAACCATTTATTTAGAGTTGGTACAGGATTAGACAGTCAGATTCTTGGCGATTTTGAAATTATTAGTCAGATTAAAAACGGTTTTGCGGAAGCGAAAAATATGGGTCTTACCAACGCTTTTATGGAAAGACTTATTAATTGTGTAATCCAAGCAAGTAAGAGAATCAAGAACGAAACTCAAATTAGTTCTGGTGCTACATCAGTATCTTTTGCTTCTGTACAGTACATAATGCGCAGTATCGAAGATCTTAAAAGTAAAAATATTCTTCTTTTTGGTACAGGGAAAATTGGTCGTAATACTTGTGAAAACCTTGTAAAGCATACTAAGAATGACCATATCACTCTTATTAATCGTACCAAAGATAGAGCGCTAGAAGTTGCAGGAAAGTTTAATCTTATTGTTCAAGACTTTAGCGATCTGCAATTAGAAATTCAGAAATCAGATGTATTAATTGTTGCGACAGGAGCTCAAAAGCCAACTGTTGATGCTGCAATTTTAAATATAAAAAAGCCTTTACTTATTCTTGATCTTTCGATTCCAAAAAACGTAGACGAGAATGTAAAGTCAATTCCAGGAGTTACACTTGTGCATATGGATGACCTTGCGCAAATGACCGATGAAACTCTTATCAATAGAAAAAAACAAATTCCTGCTGCTGAGGCTATTATCGAAGAAGTAAAAGGGGAATTTAAAGCGTGGCTTAAAGACCGCAAGTTTGCTCCCACTATTTTTGCACTTAAGGCAAAACTGAATTCCATCAAGCAGAATGAACTAAACTTTCAGCGTAAGAAATTCAGCGATTTTCACGAAGAGCAAGCAGAAATTATAAGCAATAGAATTATTCAAAAAATAACTACTCATTTTGCCAATCATCTAAAAGATGATGACACTATGGTAGATGAAAGTATAGAATGGATCGAAAAGATCTTT
>JBBSRP010000202.1:0-5538 GCA_038242935.1 Flavobacteriales bacterium | reverse complement strand
CAGGAATTTGTAGATAAAATAAGCGGTCTTGGCGATAAGGAAGCTAATTATTATCTGTATTGTAGATCTGGCATGAGGAGCCATCAAGCATGTAGTTATATGAATAATTTAGGTTTTAATAATGCTTTCAATCTCAGTGGTGGGATAATTCAATACGCTGGTGAGAAGGTTCAACCTTAGAAAAAATTATAAATAATTAAAAGATTCTATTGGGGATACATTTTTTGTACAAATAGTCTTGTAACTGTATCATATAAAGATGTAACACATTTGGCGTAAAATAAGCATAGCTTTACGTTTTAACCAAAATTCAAAACTTAGCTCAATATGAAAACTCAATCTAACTTTCGCAAAACTTTACTTGACAACTCTTCTGATACTCAAGCAAAAACTAAAATTATTTGCGTGATTGAGGAGGATTTAGATTTCAATGATTTGCAATCTGCTGATCATACTTGCAACTCACCAATAAATAATAAAGAGGGCCACGTGGAAAAAGTTAAACGGTACAACTATTTGTGTTATTTAAGATCAATGGACGATATGGTTTAATGATATGAAGATTACCCATTACTTATCTTAACAACTCATTTTCCAAAATTGCCAAACAGAAATATGAAAATTTTATCAACTAGATTTTTAAAAGGATCCAACGTTTGGAGTCCATATTATAAACCTCTTTTACAATTTACTATTGTATTAGAAGATGTCACGAATGATAAAGTAGAACAACTTAGAAAAGTCTGTCAAAATCTTGAATCATCTAAGGAAAAAAGCGTAGTCTTCCAAAATGATCAGAATCACGAAAGTAATAGTTTGCAGGAAGAGTGTCTAATTCTTTTTTCCAAAATAGGATTACTGCTTCAGCCTGAGAATAATCAACTTCAATATTATTTTAATTACAGAGCAGCTGCTGCTCCAGTAACATTTCTTTTTGTTTTTGGATATCAAGATTATGAAACGGCAACATATGTTGCAAATCTCTTAAAAAGGATTATAGTCGAGATTGATCAAGGAATAACGCCAGATATATCTGAACAAATAAAAGAAATTGCGGACATATATTTTGGCAATCTTCTTGGTCCAAGCACTTTGAGCATTGTAGAAGCAGCCGAAGATAGAGGAATTCCATGGCGCAGATTTGGAAATTATTCCAAAATTTACTTAGGTTATGGAGATAAGCAGAAACTTTTTCAGGCGACAATTGCGCAAAGCACTTCTTGTCTTGCCGTGAATGACGCCGACAATAAACAAAGAACGAAGAATCTTCTGTCGGCAATGTTTATTCCTGTTCCAGAAGGCACTACTTGTGATACCGAGGAAGACTTACAGTTAATTATTGACAAACTTGATTATCCATTAGTTATAAAACCTTTGTATGGCAATCAAGGAAAAGGTGCTACTATAAATATTACAACATGGACTGCTGCACATGCGGCATTTTTATTTGCACAAACAATTTCAAATACGGTTTTGGTTGAGCGCTACACAAAAGGTTCAGATTTCCGAATTTTATTAGTGGATTATAAAGTTGTGGCTGCAGCCAAAAGAAATCCAGCTCACGTTATAGGAGATGGAGTGAACACTGTTCAGCAGTTAATTGATGAGTTAAATAAAGATCCAGAAAGAGGAGTGGGACATACAAAAAATCTCACCCAAATTACAGTTGATCTGGACACCCATAATATGCTGATGAAGCAAGACTTTACTTTAGAAAGCATAGCCGAAAAAGATCGATCCATAATTTTAAAATCTACTGCAAACCTAAGTACTGGTGGTACTGCCGAAGATGTTACAGATCATCTACATCCTGAGAATATTAAACTTGCCGAAAGAGTTGCCAAAATTATGGGACTCGATATTTGTGGACTTGATTTTATAGTTGATAATCTAGAAGATCCTATTACGAAAAATAATGGCGTTATTATAGAAGTCAATGCAGCACCTGGATTTCGCATGCACCTTGCTCCAAGTTCTGGTCTGCCACGCGCTGTGGGCAAAGCTGTAGTTGATATGCTTTATCCATTACGTTCTGAATTCCGAATTCCTGTCATCGCTATAACAGGTACAAACGGAAAAACTACAATTACTAGACTTACGGCTTTTATAGCAAAAGCGGCTGGTTTTCACACTGGATTTACCACTACAGATGGAATATATATTAATGAGACGCTAATTGCCCAAGGAGACATGACGGGGCCAGGAAGTGCTGCAGTTGTATTAAATGATCCTACAGTAGATTTTGCAGTATTGGAAACCGCTAGAGGTGGAATTATAAGATCTGGATTGTATTATAATTACTGCGATGTGGGAATAATTAGCAATATTCAGGGCGACCATTTAGGGCTCCATAACATAGATACACTTGAAGAATTGGCAGATGTGAAAGCCGTTGTAGCTCATAGTGTGAAGCCTGAAGGATGGGCAGTCCTTAATGGAACCGACGAAAATTGCATTAAAATTGCCAAAGACTTAACATGTCGTTATGCCTACTTTCTTGATAAATATGATGAACAGCTCATAGCAACCTATGTTGAGAAAAACATTCCTGTTGCATTCTTTCAAGATAATAATCTGACCATCGTCAAAGATAAAGTTACTATTATAATCGCTCATACTACGAATATTCCACTTACTAAAAATGGCACTTGCGCATTTATGATGGCAAATGCTCTCGCCGCAACTCTTGGTGCTTTCTTACAAGGAATAGATCACAAGCATATTACTGAGGCTTTGGCATATTTTCTTCCCGACAGCAAAAATACACCTGGAAGAATGAATCATTTTCATCATAATGGTTATGAGGTTATTGTAGATTACGCTCATAATGTGTCGGGTTATAAAGCAATTAAAGAGTATTTGAAACAATTTGAAAAACAGAGATTAATTGGAATCATTTCTGCTGTTGGCGATAGAAGAGATCAAGATATTGTGGAATGCGGATTGCTAGCAGCTCAAATGTTTGACTATATTATTATAAGACAGGAAGCAGATTTGAGAGGTAGAGAGGCCGATAATATTATAGATCTTCTTAAAAAAGGAATAGCTTCTGCAGAGAAAGAAATCACAGTTGAAGTAATAGAAAATGAGAATTTGGCCGTCCAAAAGGCTTTAGATATTGCAAAGCAAGGAGAAATTGTTGTAGCTTTAAGCGAAATGTATAAATCTGTGATCGAAATTATACACGAACATAAAGCAAAAATTTAATAATAAACTTTAACCGCCACATTATGAACCCTGAACCAGAAAATAGCTCACAACTTACAGTTTTTCAGTTTCCATGCAGACACGAAGTTTCTAAGAAAGTGATTAGCACCAAAACTATTCAAGAGAAATATCATATAGATCACGCAGGCAGTCGTGCATTGATAGATAAATACCTCATTAACGATAAAGCATATTCAGATACAAGCAAAAAGAATTTCATCAATACGGTCTCGTCTTTTCATCATGCAAAATAAAGCACTTAATATGACTTTTATCATTAGTGCCTTGCATTTGAATTCGTAATTTTGGAAATATTTTGAAAATATGCAAATAGATATTGATTTGCTTTTTACTTGGGGTGCGATTGTAAAAAACTATAAGAAGGCTGAAATAATTTTTGATGAAGGCGATATTGCTCTTTATTATTACCAAATAATGCAGGGATCGGTAAAGATGTTTAATTCTAACGATGCTGGAAAAGAATTTACGCAAGGAACATTTTCTACTGGCAGATGTTTTGGTGAACCGCCTTTGTTTATAGATGAAATTTATCCATCCACCGCCATCGCGTTGGAAGACTCTACAGTTATTAAAATTTCAAAAGAAAAATTCCTTAAAATCCTTGATGAATATCCTGATGTGCAAAAATCGATGTTGCGTCTTTTTGCCAAAAGAATTTACGCCAAATCTACAGCTGCCAAATTTATAATAAACAATAGTTCAGAAAATCGAATTTTAGGTTTTCTTGCAACAATCAAGAAAAAAGATCAATTTCCTGAGGAAGAACTTTATCTTGTGCCCTTCACCAGACAGGAAATTGCAAACCATACTGGACTCACTGTAGAAACCGTAATCAGAGTATTATCAAAACTCAAAACACAAGGAAAAGTGAAAGTTATTAAACATAAATTATATTTTTAAGATGAAATTCAATCTTCAGTTTTGGTTAAAATTTAGCCTAATCAACCTATGTCTTGTCGCTCTTATAGGAACAATTATGCGGTATAAGATTGGTTTTGAATTCTTTTTTCTAAATCAAAAAAATCTACAACATTCTCACTCACATTTTGCATTTGCAGGTTGGGTTACACATACGTTAATGGTTTTAATGATTTATTACTTGCAATCGAAAACTTCCGAACTTAAAACTCAGAAATACAAAATAGTAATAATTGCAAATCTTGTAGCTTCCTACGGAATGCTCATTTCATTTATATACCAAGGCTATGCGTTCTTTTCGATTAGCTTTTCTACAATCAGTATATTTATTTCATACTTTTTTGTGTTTCATTATATAAAGGATTTAAAGAAAATTACTGTGCCCGCTGTTGCTGTAAAATGGTTTAAAGCTTCCTTGCTTTTTCTAGTTTTATCTTCAGTAGGAACGTTTGCCCTAGCTTATATGATGGCTACAAAGACTATGACAGAGCAGCCGTACTTAGCTTCAATCTACTATTATTTACACTTTCAATACAACGGATGGTTCTTCTTTGTGTGTATGGGATTGCTTTATGATTTTCTGAATCTCAATAGACAAAAAACATTCTACACTTCAGCGTTTTATATTTTTGCTGTTACGTGCATTCCAACATATTTACTTTCTGTTCTTTGGTTGAAATTGCCATTATGGTTATTAATTTTTACCGCTATTTGTGCCCTTTTGCAGGTGTATGCATGGTTGCGATTATTATATTATATCATCAAAGGACGACTTTACAACTCGCAATCATTTTCTATTTGGCTCAATATTATTTTCTACTTAGTAGGTTTTTCACTTAGCATAAAATTATTGCTGCAGTTAGCTTCTACAATTCCAGCCTTAAGTACACTTACTCAAAGTTTCAGACCGATAGTAATAGCCTACCTACATTTAGTTTTGCTAGCAGTTATAAGCCTATTTCTTTTATACTATATATATGCAAATAAATTTTTTAGATTTAGTAAAGCAGTCTGCGTATCTTTAGTTTTATTCACGATGGCAGTTTTTCTAAACGAGTTAGTACTTGGAGTTCAAGGCATCGCATCATTTAGTTACACATTGATTCCTTATGTAAATGAAAGTTTGTTTTTTATCGCACTGCTTCTTTTTGGTTCTATGTTCGCATTGTTTATAAGCTCAAAAAAGGAAATAGATTAGAAGTTCACCAACTATGATACATATCATAAATTGCAAACATTTATATTCTCTTCTTTACATAATAATACTAAAAAACTCCAAACTATGAAAAAATCCATTAAATTATTACTTTTTGCAGTTTTGGCAATTTCTGTTAGCTGCAAGCAAAATACCGATGCATCTGAAGTACCGACTGAAGATCAATCAGTAAATTT
>JBBSRP010000201.1:0-5544 GCA_038242935.1 Flavobacteriales bacterium | reverse complement strand
TCTATTTATGAACGAATTTTAACCCAACAATACTATGAATATGATTCGATTTGCACTTCGGAAACCAATTTCGATTATGGTGCTTGTTGCAGGACTTCTCTTCTTCGGAATTGGCGCCGTACGCAACGTAAAGATTGATATTTTGCCACAGATGAACCTTCCGGTAATCTATCTTGCGCACTCGTTTGCAGGATATACGCCAGACCAAATGGAGGCTTATTTTGCGAAAAATTATGTGAATGTAATGTCATTTGCCAATGGTGTAAAAAGCATCGATACCAAAAATATTCAGGGATTGACCCTGATGAAAGTCACCTATTATGAAGATACGAATATGGCTCAGGCAGCTGCGGAAATTTCTGCGTTGTCCAACCGAATTCAGTCGCGTTTCCCTCCAGGATCGCAACCGCCCTTCATAATTCGATTTGACGCTTCTTCTTTGCCGATTGGTCAGTTGGTTTTGAGTAGTAAATCCAAATCAAATGACCAGCTTCAGGATATTGCAAATATGCAAGTTCGGTCAACTTTTACGGCGGTTCCTGGATTGCTATCTCCTCCTCCATTTGGCGGAAGCCCGAGAACAATTGAAATTAACGTAAATCCTGATTTGCTTCGTTCGCACCAACTGACCGTTGAGCAAGTGGTAACGGCAATTAGAAATAATAATATTACGGCACCATCAGGAAATCTTCGTGCAGGCGATACCAATTATATTATTCCGACTAATAACACCATTAAGAAAATTAAAGATTTCGAAAAAATTCCTCTTTTCAAAGATGGAGTCGAAACCCTATACTTGAGCGATGTTGCGACTGTAAAAGACGGTGCCGATATTACTGCGGGTTATGCTTTGGTCAACGGAAAACGTTCTGTTTACATTAGTATTGCCAAGGCTGGAGACGCTTCTACTTGGGATGTTGTCGAAAAATTAAAAGAAGAGTTACCGAAAATTCAAAGCACATTACCCGACGATGTGGAACTTTCTTATGAGTTTGACCAATCTGTTCACGTAATAAACTCGGTAAAAAGTCTTGTACTTGAAGGAGTAATCGGAGCGACATTGACAGGATTGATGGTTTTGCTATTTCTTGGCGACAGACGTGCAGCATTGATTGTGATTCTTACAATTCCGATTGCGATTATATCATCAGTTTTATTCCTAAAATTATTTGGACAGACAATTAACTTGATGTCATTAAGTGGACTTGCTCTCGCAATCGGGATTCTGGTTGACGAAAGTACGGTTACGATAGAAAACATACATCAGCATCTCGATATGGGCAAACCCAAGGCACTCGCAATTTGGGATGCCTGTAAGGAAATTGCACTTCCAAAACTGTTGATTCTATTATGTATTCTGGCAGTTTTTGCTCCAGCATTTACGATGGTTGGAATTCCAGGCGCCCTATTCTTACCATTGGCACTTTCAATTGGATTTGCGATGACAATTTCGTTTTTACTTTCGCAGACATTTGTTCCAGTATTGGCAAATTGGCTGATGAAAGAACACAAATCTGCAAAGATTTCGACTGATCACGAAATCTTTGAAGATTCAGGATTGTCGATTGAATCTGAAGAAGATACAATGAATCAAAAACGAATTTTGGTTCAGCGTGAAGATTTTAATAATGACGGTAAAATCAGCTTTTTTGAGAAGTTCAGAAATGGTTATATGAAACTGATTCATCATTTGTTAATATACAAAAGGATGGCAAGTATTATTTATCTAGTAGCTTCTATTGCGTTGGTTGCAATCCTTATTGGCACAATTGGACAGGATGTTTTCCCGAGAGGAAATTCATCGCAGTTCCAAATGAGAATGCGCGCTCCCGATGGAACACGACTAGAAGTGACGGAAGATAAAGCAAAATTACTGCTTCAAGAACTTGAAAATATGGTTGGGAAAGAGCATATTCAAATCTCATCGGTTTATGTTGGACAGCACCCAGGAATATTTTCAGTATCGCCAATTTACCTATTTACTGCAGGGCCACACGAAGCTGTTTTTCAAGTTGCCTTGAAGGAATACGATGTAGAAATGGATGATTTTAAAGATCAACTAAGAGCTAAAATTAAAGCTGCTTTGCCCGATGTAAAAATATCATTTGAACCAATTGATCTTACCGATAAAGTTTTAAGTCAAGGTTCGCCTACTCCAATTGAAGTTCGAATTGCAGGAAAAAATAAAAAGCAAAACGAAAAGTATGCGAAGTTATTGATGGCAAATATGAATCAGGTGGATTATCTGAGAGATATTCAGATTGCTCAACCAGTCAATTACCCCGCGCTTGACATTAATATTGATCGAGTTCGCGCCGCACAATTGGGTGTGGATATGAATGATATTTCGAAGTCACTTATTGCCTCTACTTCTTCCTCTCAATATACAGACAAGAATATTTGGATTGATGAAAAAGCCGGTTTCTCCTATAATGTACAAGTGCAAGTGCCGCTGAATCAGATGAAAAGCGAAAGTGATTTGTTACAGATTCCACTGCTTAAAAATCAATCAAGACCTGTTTTGAGTGATGTTGCGGTGGTAACTCCAACAACTACTCACGGTCAAAATAATAATATCGGAGCACGTCCTTACTTATCGGTAACGGCGAATGTTCACGATAATGATTTGGGAACCGCAAGCAAAGCTGTTCAGAAAAGTATTGAAAATCTTGGTGAACTTCCAAAAGGATTATTCATTGATCAAGTCGGATTGACAACGGTCTTGAAAGACACAATGGAAAGTTTAGAAATTGGATTATTAGTAGCAATTATTGTAATTCTTTTGATGTTGACCGCTAATTTCCAGAACTTCAAAACAGCATTGGTTATCGTTTCGACCGTTCCTGCGGTAATTTTGGGTTCACTATTAATGTTGATGATTACTGGCGCAACGCTAAATCTTCAATCCTATATGGGAATCATTATGGCGGTTGGAGTATCGATTGCCAACGCAGTTTTGCTGATTACAAATGCCGAGCAGTTGCGCAAGCACAATGGCAATGCGATGCAATCAGCTCGTGAAGCGGCTTCGTTGCGAATCAGACCAATTATTATGACGACTATTGCGATGATCGCAGGAATGCTTCCGCTAGCAATTGGACACGGCGAAGGTGGCGATCAGATTGCACCATTAGGTCGCGCGGTAATTGGCGGACTGCTATTTTCAACTTTTGCAGTATTGCTTATTCTGCCGCTAATCTACGCTTGGGCAATGAAAAAATCGACCACTCAATCAATCTCTTTGGATCCTGAAGATCTAGAAAGCATACATTATATACCATCAATAAATTCTAGCAATGAAAAATAATAATAAAAAATATCTAATTTCATCTTTAGCTTTTCTTTTAGTACTAGCGGGATGTGCAGAAAAAACGGAACAGAAACCAGCAGCTGAACAAAAAGCCATTGCTCAGAAAACAATTGTTCTCGAAAAGAAAGTTTTAGAAAGTAATCTAAATATTCCTGCCGAGGTTCGAAGTGATCAAGAAGTAGATTTATACGCGAAAGTCAGCGGCTATGTCAAAGATATCAAAGCAGATATAGGATCGAAAGTCAAAAAAGGACAACTTTTAGCAACTTTGGAAGCACCAGAAGTTAGTTCTCAATTGGCTGGAGCCAAAAGTAGAATGCTTTCGCAAAAAGCAATTTTCACCGCAAGCAACAGCAATTACCAAAGATTGTTTGAAACTTCAAAAGTGGAAGGAACAATTTCGACTAATGATTTGGAGCAGGCTATTGCCAAAAAAGAGTCGGATCACGCTCAGTTTCTTTCGGCGGAAGCCAAATATAAAGAAATCGCAATTATGCAGTCATACTTACAAATTCGTGCACCATTTGATGGAGTTATTTCCAGCCGAAACACCAATCTTGGAGCATTTGTAGGGCCAGGAAGTGGAAAAGCAGATTTGCCACTTTTCAGATTGGAAAAGCAAGACAAATTACGTTTGTCATTATACGTTCCAGAGAGATATAGCGGATTTTTAAGCGTGGGAGACAGCATCAGTTTTAAAGTAAAATCATTGCAAAACAAAATCTTTAAAGCGCAGATCACTCGTAAATCGGGAGCACTAGATCAAAAATTAAGATCAGAGAAAATCGAATTGGATCTGGTTAATACTGACGGAAAACTACTTTCTGGAATGATCGCAGATGTGAGTTTGAAATTAAGCGCAAAGAATGCAAACTTTGTACTTCCAAAATCGGCAGTTGTTCAGGCCAGCGATGGAACCTATATTTTTGTTATAAAAGACAACAAACTTGAAAAAAGGGATGTTCAGATTGGGCGAATGGAGAAAAACGAAATTGAGATCTTTGGAGATTTGAACGAAGGAGATTCGATTTTGGAATTAGCTTCCGAAGAAACAAAGGATGGAAGTATGTTGGTAAGCTAAATATACTTTCTACATATTATAAATTTAAAAAGTAGTCCAATTGGACTACTTTTTCATTATATTTACTAATCGGCATTTTCATCTACGGATCGATCTGCTAAAATAAATCTTTAGAAATTTAAAAAAGCCGAGCAAATAAAAAATGAATATTATGGAAGCAAAACATAAAGACTTGCAAAGTCTTGATCAATTTGTCGATGAAAAAATCGGCAAAAAAGGAACAACAGAACGTAATGAATTTGAAATTGGATACGAAGCTTTTAAACTCGGAGTTTTAATTCAACAAGCGAGAGAAGAAAAAGGTCTCACTCAAGAACAGCTTGCAGAATTAGCGGGAACAAATAAATCTTATATTTCTAAATTAGAAAGAAATCTCAAAGACATCCGCTTCTCAACCTTACAAAGAATCATCAACGACGGACTAGGTGGCGAATTAGAAATATCTATCAAGTTGAAGTAAACCTCATATAAAGCAAAAGCCCCTAAAAAAGGGGCTTCCATATTAATAAAATGCTGCAATTACTTCGCTGCTACATCTTTTTGAGATCTTCTTGTCTGTTGTTCTTGCATAATTTCGGTCATAAAAGGAGAAACAACTTTCTCAATATCTGCGGCCGAAAGATTCAATGATTTCGGATCGGTGTTCAATCTCATCCAAGGTTTTCCGTTTTCAAAGTCGTAAGCTCCAAAAACAACTGTTGGAGTTCCTTTTACTTTTACATTTTGATCATCGAGAAGAACCCATTGATCTGCCCATTCATATAGAACTTTTGCATCTTTCTCTTGCAATCTCAAACAAGAATGCGAGGCTGGATAACCAGGAAGCGAATATTCGTGCCAACCAATACCTTCTTTATTTTCGATATTAAAGTTCCATTTCAATTTCCACTCATCATCAAATGTGCTGATGGTTTCTTCGGCTTTCCAGTTGCTGAAAAATAATCCAGTTGGAGTTTTATGTATCTTACTTCCCATATTTGTTGGGCCTGTGTGCATCAACGCTCCGTGCTCATAGGTCGCAAATGTCTGCGATGGATACGAGAACAAAATGATTTTATCAACTTTTTGCAAAGCTGGAACTTCAAAAGGAAATGGTAAATAATAGGCGATATCTCCAGAGAAATCTGTTGGAACGATGATTGAATCCATTGCC
>JBBSRP010000200.1:0-5569 GCA_038242935.1 Flavobacteriales bacterium | reverse complement strand
TTAAATACCGATAGATATGATAAGCAACTCAGAATTTGGAAGTATTTCATTTGATTTACCAAAAAACCAGTCAAATGTTATCAAAGTAATAGGTGTAGGAGGCGGAGGAAGCAACGCAATCAATCACATGTTTAAGCAGGGAATAAAAGGTGTAGATTTTATAGTTTGTAATACAGATTCTCAAGCTTTGGCAAGTAGCACAGTGCCAAATAAAATTCAATTAGGTGTAAACCTTACCGAAGGTTTAGGCGCTGGTGCGAATCCAGACGTAGGCCAGCAATCTGCTATAGAAAGTATAGCAGAGATCGAAAAAATGTTGGATAGCAACACCAAAATGGTTTTTATTACTGCCGGAATGGGCGGTGGTACAGGAACTGGTGCTGCTCCAGTAATTGCGCAGTTGGCAAAAGAAAGAGATATTCTTACTGTTGGAATTGTTACTATTCCTTTTCAGTTTGAAGGAAAAGTGAGACAACAACAAGCGCTTATAGGAGTTGAAAAATTAAGAAATCAAGTCGATTCTCTTATCGTTATAAATAATAATAAGCTTCGTGAAGTTTACGGAAATCTTGGTTTTAAGGCTGGATTCTCAAAAGCAGATGAAGTATTGGCAACAGCCTCTAGAGGCATTGCCGAAGTAATTACACATCATTACACTCAAAACGTTGATTTACGTGATGCAAAAACTGTACTTTCTAATAGTGGTACGGCAATAATGGGATCTGCAATTGCACTTGGAGACAACCGTGCAAAAGAAGCAATCGTATCTGCTTTAGATTCTCCATTACTTAACGACAACAAGATTACAGGTGCCAAAAATGTGCTACTTTTAATTGTTTCGGGAACTAATGAAATCACTATCGATGAGATAGGAGAAATTAATGATCATATTCAGATTGAAGCTGGCCACAATGCCAATATTATTATGGGTGTTGGTGAAGACGAAACTTTAGGAGATTCTATCGCTGTAACAATCATCGCAACAGGATTTAATATCGAGCAGCAGGGAGAAATTGTAAACACAGAGCCAAAAAAGATTATTCATACATTGGACGGTGAGCAAAAACTAGAGCAGGATTTGTCTTCAAAAAATGTAATCTTGGCTTTTGATTTTGACAAAGAAACGCCAACTGCCGAGCCGAAAGTTATATACAGTCTTGAGCAAGCAGTAGCAGTTGCGAGCAAGGAATTCGAAATGGATATCGTTCCTACATCAGAATTTATCAAAAACTTGGAAGTAACATTCGAGATAGTTTCACCTGAATTAGAACAGAAAGAAGAGGAGGAGTTTTATTTTATTACAGATGAGACAAAAGACATAAAAGTAGTAGAGCCAGAAGTAGTAACAAGAGAAAATGCTAAAGCATTTACTTTTGATATGCCTATCACCAAATCAACTTCTTACAATGAATCTTCACTTTTTGACATTCCAGAAGAAGTAAAAAAAATGGAAGTTAAGGAAGCTGTGGAAATGATACCAGTCACTGAAGTAAATGCATCAGGAGTTGTCAAGTATTCACTGGAAGATTACATGAAAATAGAGAATGAACTTGCACAACCTCAAACTAAGAAGGAAGTGAAAGAAGAGGACGAATCAATAGAGATGAGTCTTTCTATTAAGAAAATTCCTGTTCAGGAAATTCCTCTAAAGCAATCTATTGAGACAGAAAACTTTGAGACTTTAGATCCTGTAGATATGAGTATTGAAGAAACTTTAAAAATGCGTGCTGATGAGCGTCGCAGAAAGTTGAAAGATTTTAATTATAAATTCAATAATACGAGTTCTAGAGTAGACGAACTTGAAAAAGTACCCGCATATAAGCGGTCAGGAATAGACTTGCATTCAAATAGTCAGCACAATAGTGCTTCACGTACTTCTATTGGAACGGATAGTAATCAAGATCCTCAATTAAGATCAAATAATTCATTTTTGCACGATAATGTAGATTAAATTTCTAACCAAATTTAATATGCCCTAACCCGAAAGTTTTGTATTGAACTTTCGGGTTAATTTTTTAACTTTGTTGCACTTAAAAAACACGAATATGAGCCTACAAGTAATTATCATGGACGAGATTAAAACCGCCATGAGAGCAAAAGATACTGTTGCATTAGAGTCTTTAAGAGCTGTAAAGTCAGCTTTATTGATGGCTCAAACAGAGACAGGTTCAAAAGAGGAATTATCACAAGATGAAGAAATAAAATTACTACAGAGATTGGTAAAACAACGTAAAGACAGCGCTGCTATTTTTTCTGAGCAAGGAAGAGAAGATCTTGCGGAGCCAGAATTACTTCAAGCCGCAGTTATAGAAAAATTTTTACCAGCTCAGTTATCAGAAGAGGAAGTTTCGGCAATCGTTTCAAAAATCATTGCAGACAACGACGCTTCAGGAATGGGATCTATGGGAAAAGTAATGGGTCTTGCTTCCGCAGAACTTGCTGGACGCGCAGACGGAAAAATGATCTCTACAATAGTAAAAAAGCTATTAATGTAGTTTTTACTTTATAGTAAATGGCCTCGTAGTTCAACTGGATAGAATATCAGATTTCGGCTCTGATGGTTGGGGGTTCGAACCCCTCCGAGGTCACAAAGCACACTGATTGCCAGGCAGCTAAAGCGGTTTTGTCAAACATTTGATAGCCGCTTTTTTTATTTTGTATAATTATGTTTTAGAATCGAATACCTGAATTAGTCAAAACGCTAATTAATTTCTATTAAAAATTAATATAAAATATGCTAAGGAATTACAAAATTATTTTAATTATTTGGATTGCTGTCGGTATACTGTTCGGTGGATATTTCCTTATTGAGCCTATGATGGTGAAAATTGAAGTTCTTAGCCTGTACGGTGGTCATTATGCTCCTGCAAAATTTGAAGAAGTTGACTTGAAATTAGGTCAAAAAATTCTTTTGATAATATTTGTTGGAGTAATTCTAATAGGCGGACTTGGTTTTATTAGTTCCTCTAATAATAAAAAAGAAATAAATTTCTAAGCTTTCTCAATTACGTCCGCACTGCGCACACAATCCATATATACCGTCAATCCCTCCCCAACTCCTTAAACTCCTCATTCTTCCTAATCAATAACTCCAACAGCGCCATCGCATCTCCACTTTCTTTTATAGAATTTGCTTTCGAATCTGCCTCACAAAATTCCAGAAACAATGCCACTTCATCGTCTCTCAAGTCAAATGTTTTCTTCAAATATTCTCTGTCGTAAGAAGCGTTTATAAATTGCTTAAAGCTAATAATAGGTTTCGCCGCTGCTGCGGACTCTTTGGGCTTTTTTAGCATTCCCGCTACCAGGCTGACCATCTTTAATAGATCTGGGCCATCTTGAATTTCGGCGGTATAAATATGAGGGTTTTTCAGACCGCTTTTAAAACTTTTATAATTTCTTAAACCTATAATGTCTTTCGATGCAAGTACTGGCTGAACATTGTTAGTAATAACCACTTCCTCCAATTCCTCGATTTTCTTATAAAGTAATACTTTGAAATTCGGATTTGTAAAATCTGCTTCCTTAATTCTAATTTTCTTCGCTTGATAATGTGTCGAATTAAATATCAAGGTATCACCAACTTGAGCAACAATGGAAAAATGTCCAGCGCTATTTGTAGTTTGCGAGATCCGTGATCTATCATTTATCACGTCAACCCCTGCAATCAAAACGTCGTTGCCGATCACAACGCCTTCAATAGTTTTGTCGGTCTGAGCAAAGCAGCATTGAATTGAGCAGAGAAACAGAAGTAGAAATTTAGGCATCAGTATTTATTTGTTTTCAAACTTATCTAAAATATAATGTAAGAAAGTTAAGATAATTCTAAATTTTCTCTGTAATATCTAATTGGGTAATAAGTATCTAAGTTTTTCGAAAATCGACAATTGCAAATAGTAGTATTTCAGAATGCTATGTTGGCACAAGATATTTTCACAAAATTATTTCAATCGAGTTTTTATTTTTTTTATCTTTGCAGCTCACATTTAGGCAATGATGTCTGCCTCAAACCGCCGAAAGTTTTTCTTGAAGCTGATGACGTCTGTTTATAGCTTTTTGCTATCAGATGTTAATATCCTAATTTCAAGAAAATGACAAATTCCAAATTCACATTCAGCGGTAGTGAAATTCCTCAAGTTAACTACTTTTTGTTTCTGCTAAAATGGCTGGTAATTGCCTGTTTTATCAGTCTATTTATTGGCTCTTCAGTAGCATTTTTCTTGCTGTCTCTAGATTCCGTGACCGAATTTCGTGAGTCAAAAGTTTGGATTATTTGGCTACTGCCAATTGCAGGTCTTATTATAGGATTGTCCTATCATTACTTCGGAACCTCCGTTGTCAAAGGAAATAATCTACTTCTCGAAGAATTCCACAGTCCCAAACAAATCATCCCTTTCAAAATGGCGCCTTTGGTGCTATTCGGAACCTTACTCACACATTTATGTGGAGGTTCGGCGGGTAGGGAAGGTACTGCGGTGCAAATGGGCGGCGCAATTGCAGATCAGTTTACAAAGATTTTTAGACTCAGTGATGCAGATAGAAAATTACTTTTAATCATAGGAATAAGCGGTGGTTTTGCCGCTGTTTTTGGAACTCCAATTGCAGGCGCTATTTTCGCTCTGGAGATGATGGTCGTGGGCCGAATGAGATACGAAACCTTACTGCCAAGCATCATTGCCGCGGTGGCTTCCAATTATATTTGTCTTTTATGGGGCGTGCATCACACCTCGTATTTCATCCCCGAAGTTCCCGCGATGGACAGTCTCAATCTGATTTCAACACTATTTGCCGGAATTTTATTTGGCTTAACCGCTTTGTGGTTTTCAAAAAGTATTCATTTTGTGTCGTCTTATTCGTCGAAATTAATTTCGTACGCGCCACTTCGTCCATTTATTGGGGGAATTTTTATCGCACTTTTTGTATTTTTTATGGGCTCGACAAAGTTTATCGGACTCGGAGTTCCCACCATCGTCGAAGCCTTTCAGGTTAGCCTGCCAGCCTCAGATTTTGCTATAAAATTACTCATTACAGCTTTCACATTAGGCGTCGGTTTCAAGGGTGGTGAGGTCACGCCATTATTTTTCATCGGTGCCACTTTGGGTAGCGCACTATTTATGATTCTGCCGCTTCCAGTCGGACTTTTAGCGGGAATGGGCTTCGTCGCAGTCTTTGCGGGTGCGACAAATACACCAATCGCCTGCACATTTATGGGAATCGAACTTTTTGGTGCCGAAAGTGCCCTTTATATTGCCGTCGCCTGCTTCGTGGCCTACTTATTTTCGGGTCATACCGGCATTTACACTTCGCAAATCATTGGTAGCAGCAAACATTTAATCTATTCTAAATTGAAGGGTAAAAAATTATCAGAATTATAATTTGGGCGCGCCCTTTCGCCAGAACGTTTTCGGTTTAAATTGAAGTTTTCGTGTGGCTCAGGTCAGGCTCAATGTCATTAAGTTAAGGTTTTAATGTGCTGATTGGTAGTGTAATAAGTCATTTAAAATTTGTCTAATTGTAGGTTATTTCTTATATTTATGTGAAATATTTGACACATAAGTAAATGAAAAGT
>JBBSRP010000199.1:0-5594 GCA_038242935.1 Flavobacteriales bacterium | reverse complement strand
GCTCATCTAGATGGTCGTCAAATGAAGTAATTCTTTTATTAGTTTTCATAATATTTTTCATTTGGGCGCAACCCGTCGCCAGATCGTATATCTTAAGATTCAACATTTCGTAGGCTCGGATCGGGTCGTCCACTATATCTTTGCTGCCAGAAATTTTCGTTTAAGCTTGAAATTTTCGGAGGCAGCAAAGGATGCCGCTCCCACCCCTTGCGCGCGAGGAATCTAAATAAGGTAATGATCAAAATAATCGAAATGAACAAAGAAAGCTAAACTGGAGCTGCGATTTCCATCAAAAAAGCTGCAAGCAATGCGCCGTAAGTTCCAATTACGTAACCAAAAACAGCTAGCAAAACTCCAACGCTCGCCAATGACGGATGAAAAGCCGATGCTACAATTGGTGCTGATGCTGCGCCACCGATATTGGCTTTACTCCCAACCGCAAGAAAGAAATAAGGTGCTCTGATCAATTTAGCTACAATTACGAGTAGTAAAACGTGAATTGCCATCCATACCAGTCCAACAACCAATAATCCTGGATTGCTCAATACCGATCCTAAATCCATTTTCATTCCGATGGAAGCTACTAAAATATAAATAAAAACACTTCCGATTTTACTTGCTCCCGCGCCTTCGTATTCCTTGAGTTTGGTAAACGAGAATGCAATTCCCAAAGCAGTCGCAATGGTTACCATCCAAAAAAATCTGTCGCCAAAAGTGGATGCGAAACTGGTTGGATCGTTTACAATATCAAAATTTGCTTTCAATAAATCCGAAAGTGAATTGCTTCCCCAGTGCGCTAATCCAACCGCCGAAAAAGCGATTCCCAAAATAACCATTAAGTCGGTTAGGCTTGGATTTCTAGTTACGTTGTCAGAATAAGCAGTCATTTTATCTTTTAGTTCATCAATGGATGAATTATCTGCTTTGAGCCATTTGTCGATTTTATCTTTTTTACCAATTCCGAAAAGCAAAACTGCCATCCAAATATTCGCAACTACAATATCTACCAAAACCATTGCGCCGTATTTCTCTTGATTGTATTTGAAGACTTCAAGCATTGCAGCTTGATTTGCTCCTCCTCCAATCCAACTTCCAGCCACGGTAGAAAGTCCACGCCAAACCGCGTCAAAACCTGCACCGCCAACAGTTTCAGGAGAAAAAATTGCAACAATCAAAACGGCAAGCGGCGCTCCAATAATAACTCCCACCGTTCCGGTGAAAAACATAATCAAGGCTTTCGGCCCAAGTTTGAACATTGCTTTCAAGTCAATGCTCAAAGTCATCAATACCAAAGCCGCAGGAAGCAAATACCGACTTGCAACAAAATATATAGAAGATTTTTTGATGACAATCTCGCCAGTTTCTGTTACTTCGCTCCATTCTGGCGAAATAATATTCAGCGAGCTGAAAATAGAAGGAAGTAAATAACACATTAACAGCGATGGAAAAACCACGTAGAATTTTTTCCAGAAGCCACCCGTAATATTACTTGTATAAAATACAGACGCCAATAACAGCATTAACAGTCCAAAAACAATTGTATCGTCTGTAATAAAAGGCGCGTTATTCATCTATTTCAATTTGGGCGCAAAATAGGATAATTTTTTTTAGTGGCGATGGGTATGGTTTCGGATATTTTTAATACAATTTTGGAACAGCAAGAGCGTCATCGTCTTATTCATTTTTAGATAATGCTAAAGTGATAAGTTAGATGCCCGAAAAAAAATAACGCCAAACCTAAAAAATAAAATCGTATTAATTGAATGACCTGTACTTGTCGTAAAACCAATGCCTGAAACGATTACACTAATAATCACAACTAAAATTAAAAATAGTATTTTTGTTGTTCGGTTAAATATTAATAATTTAAAAAGGATTTTAAAAAATGTACTACTTTATTACAGAAGAATATTGAATTATCAGAAACCCGCTGTAAAATAATCTTCACTATTCTCGCTCATTTCCGATTCGTACGACTCTATAAATTTTTTGCACTTTACATAATCCAAGTGATAATTTTTACCTTGGTCACGAACTTTATTTGTTATTAAATTATTATAATATTCCATCGCTATTTTTGAATCATTTGTCTCATTATATGTATGATTTACAATAACATAATCTGCGGGACTTGAAAATATCTCAGAATTTGTTTTTTTGTTAGCAGAATTTTTTTCCTTCAAAACAGTGAGCACCACATTGTTTTTTTTTATAAGCAAATCTAATAAGTCAGTTTTGCAAATGGATGTTAGTATTATGACATCCGACATAGATATTGATCTTAAACGGAAATTTATTGGAATAAAATCTGGTAGTCCTTTTACTTTTACTCTGTCAGAAATATCACTTTTTGAATTAAAAACGCTCATTATTGCACCTAAATCTGCTAACGTCTTATTAAAAAGGACAAAGTAAGTTTTGTTAAATGTTAAAATTTTCCTCACATTAATTGATTCCGGTGTAATGTCCGTGGTAGTAACTAAGTCGTTGAAACTTGATTCATAATATGAGACGAAACTTTTTAGATAAGGAATTATAATAGCTTTTCTAAAAGGCTTGTAATCAATATCGTAGCATAAGCTAAAAACAAATGAATATTTCTCAGATTTCGCACTCTCATACATTGTTTTCAGAATTGGTATCTGTTTATCTTTCGAATCTCTACAAATAAATTCAGCAGCAAAATATTCTTGAAACGATTTGTGAGACCATCTGTATTCCAATCCTTCCTTATTGAAAAGCGGAACAGCTTTAACTAAATCATCAATGAAATCATACGGTTCAAATTTTATGTTAGGCAGTCTTCTAGAAACTTCATGTAAATATCTAGTTAGAACAGCATCGTTATATTCAATCTCCCCTATTTTTAAAGTATAAAATCCCAATTCTCTCAATACTTGAAAAAACTCAGTAAAAGTAAGATTAGTTTTTTTGTTTCTAATATAGCTATCACCTTTAGTTAAATCATGATCTTGGAATAGCGCTTCGAAAACATCATAAAAAAATTCTTGTAAATGTAATGGTATATTCTCTCTGTGTTCAAATTTTTTATAAAGAAGAGAAACTAAAAGAGGACTTTGTAAAAATTCCTTAATGTTCTGCATATCATTTTCTTCAAGTTTTTTGATCAACCTCAAAGATTTCTCGCCGTTATTGCCGATCTTTTTTATTAATTCAAAAGCTTCCTCTTTAAGAAGCTTTTTTACCTTAAATTCTTTAAAGTCGCTGAAAGTTATAAGTGCTGTTTCTGGACGAGAAGTCATGATAAACAAATTTTTGGTAGATTTTGCGATAAAATTTTGTAAATCAGTAGTAACAAACTCTCGATCTTCGTCGCTAATTTCGTCATATCCATCAAAGAAAAATATAAAATTACCTTGCGCAATTAATTTAGTGACAACTTCTCGTTCTAAAACGTAGTCGATAGGATTAAGTTCTAAAATAATTTCGTCAATAATTGTTTTTTTATCTTTTAATTTCCGCAATTCAATGAATATAGGTATTCCCTTCCTTTGTTTGATTACACTTAAAAACAACCATTTCATAATAGTTGATTTGCCCATTCCGCCATTGTCGACAATTATAATTTTTTTAAAAGTTGGAAGAAAAGTATCTTCATATTTAAATGTACTGGTCACGATTCTTTTAGTTTCACCCGATTCAGAACAAATTAATGTTAGTGGATAGTAAAAATCATCTAATTTTTTTTGTTGATTTCCGAATACTAATGTTCTAGAAGACGAGTAATAACTATACACTCTTTGTAGATATTCTTTAAATCTGTAGGTAAAATCGATATAAGGTCTGTCTTTCTTTGTGAATTGTTGATTAAGTATTGGAACCAAATAATTTTCTATAATACCATCTAATAGAGAATTATCTGTAACAGTCATTATTCTAAAAAAATTCTTGACTAATTTATCGTGCTCTATTAAATATTGAGTAAAATCAGCTGGAGAAATTGTTTTAGTCGTGATATTACTCAAAGCATAATGAAGCTGATTCGAAATATCTTCATATTTTAAGTTCTTGAAAGCAGATATATTTTTAATATGTGCCTTGGAATATGTCTCAATATCTTCAACTTTGTACCTGTTATTAAAATCTGCAAATAAGTTTGTTGCGGTTTCAGCAAACCCTTTAGAAGCAGCAGCATAATAAGTGAAATTTTTAATGTCAGAAATCAATGTTGGATCTAAAATATAGTGCATAACAAATTTTAGCATTTCTCGCAGAACGTCAGGTTTTGTTAAATTACGACTTATTTGCTTGCATTGAATCACTCCAACATTTTTACCTTTTTTAGTGAGATAACAATCTCTGCCTCTTTCTCCAACGCCATTCATTAAGACAACACTATCATATTTACCATTAAGAGTATAATCATTTGTTTCTATTCTCGCTTTAAAAATCTGATACAAGAGTATTTCAAACACCCTATCATTTAAGGCAGTAAAGTTGAAAGCCTGACCACTATATGCGGTAGGTTTAGTGCTTATTATTGTCAAAGTTTCAACAATTTCACTATCTGTAAAATTTGATCTAATCATATCAAGAATTTTATCGAAAAGTAATAATTATTTTTCGATATTGCTACGTCTCGATTCACTAATAATTGTACGATGATTTTTAATATTATCTTTTTAAATATCTGAAAAAATTATATAGATTTACATCTTCGTGATATTATTCACCACGCCTCCATCTAGCAAAATATCTATTCCAGTAACAAATCTAGCTTTGTCGCTGACCAAGAAGTGAACAACCTCTGCTATTTCATCGGGTTAACCATTTCTACCTGGCGGTGTTGCTTTTTTAATTATTTCCCTTCTTCAGGGATGTTCTTCGGCTTCTTTCCTGCCAATTTCTATTATGTCATTTTATTACTCACGAAAAATCTCTATAGTAACGTTCTACCGCGGCAGGGATGGCAGCGGTATCCTTTGCTGCTTACCAAAAAAGCTGAAATGTTACCGTAAAAGTTCTAGCAGCAAAGATATAGAGGACAGCCCGGTGATGCCGGTAAGAACGCTCCGGCAGCAGCTGCCCCAAAAGAAAAAACATCAATTGCAACCATCACTTCTATCCAAAAAAAAAGCTTCACATATGTGAAGCTTTCTATTTTTTTGAGTCGGATTTAACTAAAATGCAACGTTCCATCTCGGAAGTCTGTCGTTTTCGTCCAAAAATTGCTGAAGAATTTGTGCTTCTACAAAAGTTGGAATCTGCTTATCTGTGTCATTGAAAGTTTCGTACCAAGTAACCTCAAGTCTGTCGATATTCTCTTTTTTCATCTGTGCAGGCCAAGAATATTTACGACCTGTTTTTGCAAATTGATGACCATTTACGATTTTGTCGTAAAGACCGCCATTTTTGATTTTTAGGGTTCCGTCATTTTGTACTGTTCCAGTTGAACCAACCATAATAAGCTCGGCTCCGTCCTCTGAAACTGCTGTTACAACAAATACTCCGCTACCGCTTTCAGGTGCATTGCAAACCTCTTCCAAACTACCATCGGCAGTAAGTGAAAATGATTCTGTTTTAAACTTCTCTAATTCTTTGTACATATATGATATAATTGCTCAAACAATAGT
>JBBSRP010000198.1:0-5641 GCA_038242935.1 Flavobacteriales bacterium | reverse complement strand
TATAAGCAGGGCTAAATGGTTTGGAAATGGGTTTTTCAGTATTTGGGTACGAATAGCCATTTGTAAACTGAGTACTGAAACTGAATTTGGCTGAGTAGTACCAATTTGTAATAGTATCCGTTCTATAGCCAAATGCTGAATTATATTGAAAAGCATCGTCGGTTTTTCTAAACTCAATACCATCCTGTTTGTTCATACCGTATCTCAGTAGAAGTTCATTGCCCCATTTAATATTACTGTCTTCATAATTTCTCGTAAAAGTTCCTTTAATAAGTCCTGATATAGAACTTGTACCTCCCTGACTCCAATTTACAAAAGCTATCTCGTTAATATCAAAGCTAACAATGTTCTTGTTTGTCCAAGGAGAAACAACCTTAACTGTGTCAATTTCTATAATTTGAGAGAATGCGGTAGTCGAGAAGAGGAGAAATAAAAATAAAAAACGAATAAGTTTCATGACAGAGTTTTAGTTTTTTGCAAAAATCACAATTAAATAGTGCTTAACAAAATATTTTGAAGACTTTTAACGTCTAAATGACATATAAATTGTTGTTCTGCTACAGTTGCGTGCTCTATAAAATGATCTGGGATTCCAAGTGTCTGAAGTCGCGCTTTGTAATTATGCCGATGCGCAAATTCGGATATCCCACTTCCGAAGCCACCTTTGATAGTACCTTCCTCAAGGGTGATGATACTGTCAAACTTTTGAAAGATTTTGTGAAGCAGATTTTCGTCCAGAGGTTTAACGAACGCAAAATCATAATGAGCAAAAACTTCTGGGTTTTCCATCTGGTTTATTGCTGCTATCATATTGTTGCCAATAAAACCATTTGATAAAATAGCGACTTTTGATCCTTCTTTAATTTGTCTCGCTTTTCCGATTTCAATCTCTTTAAAGGCTTTTGGGAATTCGGGATTCAATCCGCGACCTTTTGGATATCTGATAGCGATAGGATTTTGCAAACCTAGCTGAGCTGTGTACAGAATATTTCTAAATTCACTTTCGTTTAGTGGCGAATAGATTATCAGATTTGGAATACAGCGCAAATAGGCAATGTCAAATACTCCTTGATGCGTTGCGCCGTCTTCTCCGACAAGTCCTGCGCGATCGAGACACAAAACAACTGGAAGATTTTGCAATGCGATGTCGTGAATTATTTGGTCATACGCGCGTTGCATAAAAGTGCTGTAAATAGTGCAGTAGACAATCATTCCTTGAGTTGCCATTCCTGCCGCCAATGTTACTGCGTGTTGTTCAGCGATTCCAACATCAAAAGCTCTATCGGGAAATTCTTCCATCATATACTTTAAAGAACTTCCTGTCGGCATTGCAGGAGTGATTCCGATAATTTTCTTGTTTTTTCGAGCTAATTCAACCAAAGTCAAGCCAAAAACATCTTGAAATTTCGGTGGCAGATTTTGAGATTCCTGCGGAATAATTAATCCTGTAAGTTTATCGAATTTTCCAGGTGCGTGGTATTGCACCTGATGTTCTTCCGCTTGTTGAAGTCCTTTTCCTTTGGTAGTAATTACGTGGAGGAATTTTGGACCTTTTACGGTTTTTAATCGTTGTAACTCGGCAATTAATAATGGTAAATCGTGACCATCAATAGGGCCCGAGCAGTCAAAATTAAGTGACTTAATCATATTATTTTGCCTAGGGTTTTTTCCTTCCTTGATGGCAGTAAAGTAATTTTTGAGTGCGCCAACACTTGGATCAATTCCAATAGCGTTGTCGTTGAGAATCACGAGTATATTTGCGTCCGTTACTCCGGCGTGGTTTAGACCTTCAAATGCCATACCCGAGGCAATAGAAGCGTCGCCAATGACTGCGATGTGTTGTCTTTCTGTTTCACCTTTCAATTGAGATGCGATTGCCATTCCCAAAACGGCAGATATCGAAGTTGAAGAATGTCCTACTCCAAAAGCGTCGTAAATACTTTCGGCAATTTTTGGGAAACCAGAGATTCCACCTAGTTGTCTGTTCGAGTCAAATGCGTCTCTTCTGCCCGCAAGGATTTTGTGTCCGTAAGCTTGATGACCAACATCCCAAACCAAAAGGTCTGTAGGAGTATTGAAGACATAATGTAGTGCGATTGTAAGTTCGACCACGCCGAGACTTGCGCCAAGATGTCCTTCTTTTGTGGCAACAATATCAATGATAAAAGCGCGTAATTCAGCTGCTAACTCTATGAGTTGAGCCAAGTCCAAATGCCGCAAATCTGCAGGAGAATTGATGTTTTTAAGTAAATCTGTAGACATAAAACAAATGTACAACTTGAATTAGTATTTTTGTAATATGGAGAACATTTATACTGACGATTATTTTATGAAAAAGGCCTTGCAAGAAGCAGAATACGCTTTGACAAAAGGTGAAATTCCCATTGGTGCAGTTGTCGTAGTAAATGATACTATCATCGCAAGATCTCATAATCTCACCGAAATGCTAACCGATGTCACCGCTCACGCCGAAATGCAAGCGATTACCGCTGCTGCCAATTACCTCGGCGGGAAATATTTGAAAGAATGTGTAATGTATATCACAGTTGAGCCTTGCCAAATGTGTGCAGGTGCATTGTATTGGAGTCATATTACCAAAATTGTTTATGGTGCGAGTGATAACAAGCGCGGGTATACTGCAATGGGCGGGAAGCTGCATCCAAAAACTGTGGTGGTTACTGGAGTTATGGAAGAGGAGTGTGGGAATATGATGAGGCGGTTTTTTGAGGATAAGAGGAGGTAATATTTAATTGATACTATTTTCTTTTTGAGTATTTAAAAACTACAAGGTCGCGAGTGTCATTGAGAAGAACGAAGCAATTGCATCTCTTGCTAAATCTCGTTTCTGTGAAATTCGATACTCAAAATTTGCCAAAAATTGTAAGTCGTAAATTGTACTCGCCAGCCCTCCACGCAAGCTTGTCATTTCGAGCATAGCGAGAAATCACATAAGCTAAGTAAATGTTGGTTCAACTGCGTAAGAGAAAAGTAGAATCATCTTCGATGAAAGTCGAAATTTGAATATAAGAGATTCTGTGATAAATTCCCTGTTTAGCAGTTTGGCGCTTGCAGAAATGGGGAATTTCTTCACCGAGATTTTTCATTTAAGATAAATTTTAATGCGAAAGATAAACCTTAAATTCTCACTATCTCCTGAAACCGCTCTTAGCAACTGGCATTTTAATTTCCATTAGTGTTTTCTCAATTTTTTCAAGAGCTTTGACATTGAATTCTTCTGTGCTTCTAATCTTAGCGAGTTCAATACTGCTGCTCATTAAAATCAATCTTTTTTTTCCAAATAAATAACCCCAAAACTGATTTAAAGTTTTAACCTCATATTCCAATTTCGAGTACTTCACAACGTCTATTTTTTCTTTTCCAAAGAACGATTTTTTTGTTATAATTAATTCTTGTTTATCATTTTCAAATTCAAGTTTCCTAACACTTACTTCTGTTACCGCAATCCAAATAAGAAAAGCGAAATAACCAATAACTGAAGCGTAACTGAACTGATAATTTGAATTGATGTAAAAGCGTATAAAATAATGAGCAGTCATAACCAGGGTGAGAAAAATTATTAAATGAAGGAATCTTTTAAAGACTCTCCTTCTCTTCGCGATATATAAAGTACTATTGTTCATCTTTGCGATTAATGGTTATGTGGGTTGTCCAGTTGAAAAAAAATATAAATAATTTTTCGGATGAGCACAAAATAGCAATCAATTTGCTTAACAAAAAAGCATTAAAATGCGATTTCCTGCGCCTTTTTGTATTGTTCGGACGTTGGTCTTTTCAAGAACAATGCGTTCTTAGCTGCTAGCGGTTACTCTTGATTTCTATTATAGCTTTTTCAACACTTTCTTGGTAAGAAATTTTATCTTTATTATCATTGTAATAATTCAGGTGTTTTAGAATAATTGGAATGTAAATAAAATTATTTTTAACCACGTGATGTTCAAATAAAAATCTACTTCCGTCTGCATTCCCAAGGTTTGATGCTAGTATAATTTCACCTGCTCTTACAAAATGCTCATATAAACATATTTTCCAATTTGAATATCCCTGATTCTCCATTGAGGATTTTATGGGTGTAAAGAGAAAGCTTGAATCGTCAATTAATTCCTGATTTATGTTGTCAATTATGTGATTTACAAAAGAATGTCCAAACTCGTGTGTAGCTAATGTTAATATAGCACTTTGATTAGCGAAGTTTGTTATGTTTTTTTCGACATCAACTCCGCCAAAACTGCCAAAGAAATTATAGACATTATTGTCTAAATTTGGGCCGAACCCCATTCCGCTCGGAATTAGTAGAGATGGATTGAGAATAAATGACTTTTTATCATATTGATTATAAAAAAACTCCATTTCAGAAAGAAATCTTTTCTCAGAAAGATTGTTTTCTACTTCACTAATTACTCTTTTATATAAATGTTGATTCTTATTTAAAAAATTGTCGAAAGCGATTTTTTTATAAAACTTATTTAGGTCGGAGATTACTTTCTTAGTAATTTTTCTTTTCTCCTCCATTGATAACTCATCGTCAAAGCTTATAAAGTCATCCGAACAAATATCGTCATATAATTTTGCATTAGGAAAATTTTCAAGTTGTGTAAACAACCAAATGTAGCTGCTTAAACCCTCATTTTTATTTACTTTTTTAAAAGTATCAAGTAGAGCGTCATCTTTAAAAGTTTTAAATTTTTTATATGTAGCGAGCTGAAATTTCTGATTTTCCCAAATCATTGTGCTATCACCATTTTCGGAAGAGCCACCAAAATCAACTAACCAACACAGTAACGCAGCAAATTCAACGTTTTTATTTACAGATACTGTTATTTGTTTTGCTTGAGAAAATGCGCTGATTGAAAATAGAATTAGCAAAGTGAGTATCAATTTTTTCATTACGATGTGATAATTAGATTTTAAAGATTTTTGTTTTGGGGATTTTGTTTAAAGTGAGTTTTTCAGATATACCTACAAGGTTTGAAAAAAAACTTACAGGATATCAAATATAATTTTACCATTTATCTAAATAGTTCTAATCGCAAATTACATTTTTACAATATACAATTCTACATTATACAGTCATACAATATACAATTCTCACCACTAGTCTTCAGCCCGGATTGCAGCGGAAAACCCGGAGCTTAAAAAAGCTTTTTTGTACATCTTGAGGCATAAAAGCGACCAACGGAAGCTCTTTATGGCGCTAGAAGTACAGCTTTTTTTGCGAGGATTTGTAGAGCAAAGCCGGAATAGCTGCCAAAAAAAAGAGCAAAAAAAAACCGCTGATCTATCGATAGCGGTCTTAATTTTATTCTGAAAGTTCTTTGCCTGTATTATCAAAGAAATGATATTCTAAAAACGTGTAAGCATCACGAGGTATTATTTTTACCCATTTTTTATGCTCTAAGAACCACTTAGTTCGCTGGGATGGGAAACCTTTTGTAAGATATGCTTCGACAAATGGGTGTACATTAAGTACGACTTTGGCGTTATTTTTCAGCAATCTTTCTACGTCCATATTAATCTTATCGATAATCAAAATTGGTGCTTCGATTTCGCCGGCGTTGTTATTCGGGTCTTCTTCGCGCGTTTTGATATTGACTTCTGGACGGACCCTTTGTCTGGTAATCTG
>JBBSRP010000197.1:0-5644 GCA_038242935.1 Flavobacteriales bacterium | reverse complement strand
CCGAAAACAGGCAAGAAAGTCACAAAATCTGAATACGATAAAATTGTTGAAGCCAAACTTGAAAGTATGAAAGATAAAGATGGAGTAATCCAAATTAGAATAGGAGAATAACGACAAAAACATATACCTTACACCAAAAAAGTAATGCAAAAGCAGATTTTTATTTTCCTGTTTTTTTTAGCGGCAATCGCTGCAAATTCACAAAACATTAGGGTTGACGGTTATATCACAGATGCTGCAAAAACTGGGTTGGAAATGGCGAATGTGATGGCTGTAAATGCCGATAATGGTGCGATGGAAGCTTACGCAATTACTAATGATAAAGGTCGGTTTTTGCTGAATCTCAAAGCGAATTCCACCTATTCCATAAAAGTGAGCTATTTGGGAATGAAAAATAAAGAAGTTTCGCTTCGGACTTCTACAGAAAGTATTACTCAAAATATAATTCTCGAGGAAGGCGGAATTGAACTTGACGGCGTGGAAATTGTTCGGGAAATGCCTGTTTCTATTAGTGGCGATACCATAATTTATAACGCAGATTCTTTCAAAACGGGAACGGAGCGCAAGCTGGAAGATGTCTTGAAAAAACTTCCGGGCGTGCAAGTAAATGCAGATGGCGAGGTGGAAGTTGAAGGAAAAAGAGTGACCAAATTAATGGTGGAAGGCAAAGACTTTTTTGATGGTGATACCAAGCTTGGTGTGAAGAATATTCCTGCCGATGCGATTGATAAAATTCAGGTTTTGCGAAACTATAATGAAGTTAGCGCTTTGAAAGGTTTGGAAAATAACGAAGAAAGTGTGGCAATGAACATCAAACTAAAAGAAGGGAAAAAGAATTTCTGGTTTGGCGATATGTCTGCGGGAATCGGCATTGGCCACGAGGAATCTCGGTATATTGCGAATCCGAAATTGTTCTATTATAACCCGAAGTTTAGCGTTGGAATTCTTAGCAACTTTAATAATATTGGCGAATTGCCACTTACAGTGCAGGATTATTTTAAATTTAGCGGTGGTTTCAAAAATATGATGCGCAAAGGTGGTACAAACTTTAATGTGGCGTCGAATGATTTGGGAATTTCGTTGATGCGGAATAACCGAGCGAAAGAGATTGAAACGCAGTTTGGAGCTACGAATTTCTCCTATAATGTTTCGAAAAGCTGGAGTTTGAGTGGGTTTGGAATTCTCTCTTCGTCCACAACAGAGATGGAAACAGAATCTACAACCGAGATTCTGAATACCGGAGTTGTTGAGGAGCGCAAAGATGTTTCGTTGCAGAATAGCAATCTAGGATTATTTAAGTTAAGTTCTAGTTATAAGCCAAATACCAAACTTCAATTTATTTATGATGTCTTGATGAAAAGATCGGGACAAGATGAGAATAATGCGTTGGTACGCAATGTAACCGCGGGTGGAATTGAGAATTCAGAAAATATTTGGACTACAAAAGAGCAGAATCCATTGTCAGTAAATCAGAATTTGAGTTTGTATTATACTGCAGGCGACAAAAATGTTATTGCATTTGAAATGCAGCATTTATACCAAAACGAAGATCCATTTTATAATGCAAATCTTCAGTCACAACCTTTTGATTTTATTAGTTATGACGGTGTACAAAACAGAAATAATATCAATCAGCAGCGTTTTGTAAGAACCAATAAAATCGATTTGAAACTGGATTATTACTATATGTTGACGCCAAAAAGCAATATTAATGTCACATTGGGAAATACTTATTCTCACCAGAATTTTGATTCTAATATTTATCAGATTTTAGATAATGATGGTACAAATAACCTTGACACTTCGCAGAATAGAAATGATGTCCGCTATACTTTTGACGATGCGTTTGTGGGATTGCATTATAAATTTATAACTGGAAAATTTACTTTTAATCCAGGATTTAGCGTACATAATTATTCAATGCTTGATGATCAAAATAATAGCGAAAACAAAAAGTCATTCGTCAAAATCCTGCCTGATGTGTACGCGTTATACCAAATAAAAAAATCTGAAGCGCTGACCTACAATTTCAGTTTGAATAATGATTTTACCGATATTAATCAGCTTGCAGAAGGGTATGTTTTTTCGAATTACAACACTCTTTTCCGCGGAAATAGGAATTTGGAAAACGCAACTTCGCAGGTTCATTCGCTGCGATATTTTAAATACAATATGTTTAATTTCGAAAATATCTTTGCATTTGCGAATTATTCTCGCCGTGTTGATGCCATCAAAACTGCCGCTGTTTTTGAAGGAATCAATCAGACATCTTCGCCTTATCAGTCAAATTTTGCTGACGAAAATCTTTCTGCCAACGGACAATATGGAAGATCGTTTTTAAAGAATTTCAAAGCTTCGGCAAGTGTGGGAATTAATTGGGCGAAGTATAATAATATTCAGAATGGCGAGCAGATTTCTTCGGAGAGTTTTACGCAGAATTACACTCTTAAAGGTTCGACGAATTTCAAGAATATGCCAAATTTAGAACTCGGATATAACTTGGTAATTAATGAGTATAGCAATTCGACTTTCTATACGCAACGACCATTTGCGAAACTTGATTATTACTTCTTAGACAGTTTTTCATTAGTTACGGAGTATGAATTTTATCATTATACAAGTCAAGACAAAACGGTGGATAATAACTACGATTTTCTGACTGCAAGCTTGATATATAAAAAGCCAAGTAGCCAATGGGAATTCAAAATCAGCGGTACAAATTTACTGAATACTACTTCTTTGAATGATGATAGCTTTACGCAGTTTGCAAGTAGAACATCGCAGTATAGAGTTCAGCCGAGGTATTTGATTTTTGGGGTGAGTTATAATCTTTAATTTTTAGCTGACAGCCTTTAACCTTTAGCTTTACAAGGTTGGCGTGTAGCGATGACTACAATATATATTATAGATAGAATTTCAATTTTGTGAGATTATCTACAAGTACATTTTGAATGTAGTAAGAAATTAATGCAGAGAAATTTAAAATTGAGTTCAATTACAAGTCAATTATAAAAAGTTGATATTATGCATCTGTTTGCAAATAATTAAATATTGCTTTTCTTTTACACCAATAAATGTTTTTTTAAGTAGATTGTTTATAGTTTTTTTATCTCGAAAATAAATTCAACTCATATAAAAAAGTCCACATTTGACAATAACATCTTGTCAAATGTGGACTTATATTTATAGTGACTTCCAAAAGCTAAAAGCTGACAGCTGACAGCTCAAACCTTATTTCCCAAAACTATATCTAATCCCAATATTCACTCCTACTCCACTAGCATTTACAAACTGTGTAGGAATCGTTCTTGCTTGGTTTGGATCTTCGCCTTGAACTAATCCGTTAAATTCGTCAGAGAATTCAAAGTTTTTTTCATTTTGCGGAAGATCTGCAAGTTGTTGTCCTGGAATTAGGAATGTATTATTACCGTTAATTCCTGTAGTTACGTATTCTTTGATTTCGGCAGATTTACTTTTGATGCTGAAGTTTTTGAATTCTACTTCTCCAAAGACATTAAGATTTTTCCCGATTGGATATGTTACACCAACAGCTCCTGCGAATCCTGCGCTAAATTTAGCTGTAACTTCTGTTAACGCTTCTACGTGTACATCTGTGCCAGGTCCTGCAGCATCTTTTGCCATCACTTCACTTTCTATAGTAAGTTTTCCTGCTCCTGTAAACGTGGCTCCCACACGTGCATAAGGATTTAATTTTTCGAAACCTGGTGTAATCAAAATTGCTGGCATAATATCAAGACCTCTCAAATGTGCTACGGCAGACGAGCTAATTTCGGGAGTATTCAGCTTTCCGATAGTTTTCTTGTCGCCATCAAAATAGTTGAAACCTATTTCGGCTCCTACATACTTATTAAACATATATCCTCCTGTAATATTTGCTTTAAAACCACTACCTAAGGTTCCGTTTAACGATTTTATCCTAGTTGTTCCATCGGCGTTGATTGTAACATCTGTAGATTGCTGAATATTTGTTAGACCATTAGGATCGGCGTTATTGTATTCTGTTTTTCCAGATTCACCGATAAGTCCAACTCCACCTCGAACATAGAATTCTTGTGCAATGGCAGCAGTGCTGCCCATAAAAAGAAGTGTTCCAAAAAGGGATAACCGCATTAGTTTTGACATAATTTTGTTTTTTTAATATATTAATACTTGATTAAATTCTAATTTTCAGTTCTTCCCTATATCTTTCAGATAAACTATACAGCTTCGGTGACAACTGGATTTCCTGAAGCTCACAATAGTAGATTTTAAAACAATTTCCTGCTGAAAATATCTCAACAATTCTTCCACTATAAACATTCCACGTAAGTGTACAAAAACTAAAACCAAAGCTCAAATTATTACCTAAGATTCCGTCAAAGTTTAAAATTCACTTTACCAAAGTTAGCAATAATCTCAACAATGATGCAGGCAGTCTGAGAAAATCATTAAAAATCTTATAACAATTCAAATGAATTGTATAATCAACTGTAAATATATATTGAGATATTTGAATAGATCCAAAATCGTTCTATTTTGACATTATAATTCAATCAATATGCAGTTCAATATCCAACCTTTGCGTTCTAAAGACGAAATTACCGCTTTGAGATCTCTCTATGAGGGATATCTCAAAAGCATTTATTGGTCTGAAAACGAGATGATTTCCATCTTGACAGGATTGTTTGATGAAGTAAAATCAGATGAGATTTTAAATATTTTTCAACAGCATCTGAACACCAAATACGCTCATATCAAGTCGCTTCAGACAATTTTTCAAAGTATTGGTATTGATATCGAAATGACTGCATTCCAATCGATCAAATGTCTTAGCGAGGAAATTACTTTTACAACTCAAAACACAAATCGTGGAATTGTTCGAGATGCCGCTTATATTGTACTAATTCAGCATATTGTACATTCACAAATTGCAACTTATGGCACGCTAAAAGCTTTTGCAATAACGCTAAAAGAGGAAGAAGAAGAAATTGTAGATGTTTTTGACGTCAATTTAATGGATGAAAAGCTATTTGATTTAAATCTATCAAATATCGCAGAAGCGTATGTAAATGACGAGGCTGCCAATAAAGAATATTAACAAATCATAGCCAATTATAGGACGCTAAATATTAATATAAACCAAATAATTATGAAAAAGCAATCAATTGTAGGAATAGTAAGTGGAGTTGCAGCAGTAGTTGTAATAGGAATAATCGCAAAAAAATCGGGTATTTTAGACTCGATTATGGAAAAAATCAGATGTCTAATTGACGGAGACGAAGACTGCGGATTTGATAAAAAAAATACTGGAGATATTCTTCCTAAAGGTGAAGACACTAATATTAGCTATAAGCACCTGCTTTAAGACAAATAATAAAAACTTTAGCTTTCAATAACATTTCTGTAGATGTTAACGTATTAATTACGTGTAGCCTGTAAAAATCGATTTTAAAAAAGTGCAGATAAAATTAAAAATTGTACTTTTGCAAAAAATTAGACTTTCAGGTCAATACTTAAAAGAATAAACGTTCCATTTTTATGAAGAAAATTGTTGAATTCCGTAAATTGTTAAATGTAGACAAAACGGTTGAATTAAAAGAGTTAAAAACAATCTACCGCAACGCAATGAAAGAATGCCATCCTG
>JBBSRP010000196.1:0-5651 GCA_038242935.1 Flavobacteriales bacterium | reverse complement strand
TGACATTGAGGTCAGGCTGTTCGCTCTCAATCTTTATCGTAGCTTTTGCTCTGCAAAGCCACAATAAAGGATTTCCACTGCCATCCTTCTCGCAAAATCCCCATAATTCATAATTCATTCTACATTGAAATAAAGAACATTCATTGCATAAATACAACAGCTGAGATTGAGTCGCAGTCAATACGTTCGAAACTTTTTGGCATAAAAAAAGCTCCAAACGTAAATTTGAAGCTTTCTTGTACTCAGAGCGGGACTTGAACCCGCACGAACATTGCTGTTCACTGGATTTTAAGTCCAGCGTGTCTACCAATTTCACCATCCGAGCATTAATCTTTGATGGAGCGAAAAACGGGATTCGAACCCGCGACCTCGACCTTGGCAAGGTCGCGCTCTACCAACTGAGCTATTTTCGCATACTATTTATAAGAACTGCCAGTATTACTACTTGCGGTGGCAAATTTATGTACATTTATTGGATATTACAACACAAAACCTAAAAAAAACAAAACTATTTTTTAATGCTTTGATTTTGTACAAATTAGTAATTTCTAAAATATTATTTAACCAGCATTCTCTTGATCTCATTGAGCTTCATCAATGCTTCAACAGGCGTAAGTGTATTAATATCAAGGTCAAGTATTTCTTCTTTAATGCTTTCTAGCAACGGATCATCAAGATTAAAAATACTCAGCTGCATCTCGTCTTTTGCAGGTAACGCTCCCGTAAGTGCGCCATTAGAATGATCTTTCTCCAATCTTTTGAGTAGCTTCTGCGCTCTTGCAATTACCGTCTGTGGCATTCCCGCCATCTTGGCCACGTGAATTCCGAAGCTGTGCGCACTTCCGCCTTCTACTAGCTTACGCAAAAAGAGTACATTGTCTTTTAGTTCTTTTACCGAGACATTAAAGTTTTTGATTCTTGGCAGAATTTCCTGCATCTCATTCAACTCGTGGTAATGTGTTGCAAAAAGAGTCTTTCCTCTCGAAGGATGTTCGTGCAGATATTCGGCAATAGCCCAAGCAATCGATATTCCGTCATAAGTTGAGGTTCCTCGACCTATCTCATCAAGAAGAATTAAACTTCTCTCGGAGACGTTATTCAAAATCGAAGCAGTCTCATTCATTTCGACCATAAAAGTAGATTCGCCCATCGAGATATTATCGGAAGCTCCTACTCTAGTAAAAATCTTATCCACAACTCCCATGCTAAGCTTTTTGGCTGGAACAAAACTTCCCATCTGCGCCATTAGAACTATCAGTGCAGTTTGTCGTAATATCGCAGATTTTCCCGACATATTGGGACCAGTAATCATTATTATCTGCTGCGTTTCTCTATCAAGAAATAAATCATTTGCAATATAAGGAGTTCCTATTGGTAGCTGCTTCTCGATTACAGGATGACGGCCACCTTCTATTTTAAGTTCAAAACTGTCATCAAGCTCAGGACGTGTGTATTTGTTTTCTTTTGCTAATTGTGCAAATGCCGTTAAGCAATCAAGCTGCGCAATTAAGGCAGCATTCATTTGAACTGGCTTTATGTAATCACTAATCCAACCGACAAGCTGATCAAAAAGTTCGGCTTCTATTTTCTGAATCTTCTCTTCTGCTCCCAGAATTTTAGATTCATATTCTTTTAATTCTTCGGTAATATAACGTTCGGCATTTACCAAAGTCTGCTTGCGAATCCAATTTTCTGGAACTTTATCTTTATGCGCATTCCTGACCTCGATATAATATCCGAAGACATTATTAAACGAAATTTTCAGTGATGTAATTCCGGTTGCGGCAGATTCTCGAGCTTCAATACGATCTAAAAATTCTTTGCCAGAAGTCGAAATATTTCTCAGATCATCCAACTCTGCACTCACACCAGCAGCAATTGCATTTCCTTTTGATAAAGCCACCGGTGCTTCGGCATTGAGGACAACACCAATCTTATTTCGCAACAATTCGCAGTCATGCAAACTATCGCCAATCATTCTCACGGCTTCCTGAGTAGAATTTAGCGCAAGCTTTTTAATTGGAATAATGGCATCAAGAGAATTTTTCAGAAATACTACTTCTCTAGGACTTACTTTGGCAGCAGCGATCTTAGAAATCAATCTTTCCAAATCTGAAATTTGTTTAATTTGAAGTTGCACCTTATTTCTAATTGGTTCATTCTGCATCAAATACTCGACAACATCGTGTCTGTTGCTGATTTTTACAGCATCTTTCAACGGCAAGGCAAGCCATCTCTTGAGCAGACGACCACCCATCGGCGAAATAGTTCTGTCAATAATATCGAGCAGTGTTACCGCATTTGGATTGTAACTGTGATAAAGTTCGAGATTTCTGATAGTAAATCTGTCCATCCACACATATTGATCTTCGGCAATACGATGAATATTTGTTATATGACTTCGTTTATTATGCTGCGTTTCTGACAAATAAAATAATATTGCACCCGAACAGATAATTCCTTCTTGCAAATCGTCTATTCCGAAACCTTTAAGTGAAATTGTCCCGAAGTGATTTGTTAGTGTTTCAAAAGCATATTCGCTATTAAAAACCCATTCGTCCACAACAAAAGTGTGATGATCAGAACCAAAAGCTTCTTTGAAATCGTTTTTATTAGCTTTGCTGATTAGAATTTCACTTGGACTAAAATTTTGCAACAGCTTATCAATATATTCTTCGTTTCCTTGAGCTGTAAGAAATTCGCCTGTAGAAACATCTAAAAAAGCAATTCCCAAACTCTTTGCTCCAAAATGAATTGCAGCCAAGAAATTATTGGATTTAGATTGCAAAACCTCATCATTCATAGAAACTCCAGGTGTTACTAATTCGGTAACTCCACGTTTTACAATTGTTTTAGTCAGTTTTGGATCTTCCAGCTGATCGCAAATCGCAACTCTCAGTCCAGCTTTTACAAGTTTTGGCAAATACGTATTAATAGAATGATGCGGAAAACCAGCAAGCGCCGTTTCTGTTTCTGAGCCTGCTCCTCTTTTGGTTAATACAATTCCCAAAATTTTTGAAGCTCTAATAGCATCTTCTCCAAAGGTCTCATAGAAATCTCCAACGCGAAAAAGAAGGCAAGCATCTGGATACTTTCTCTTTATCTCATTATATTGTTTCATTAAAGGTGTCTCTTTTGGAATAGTAGTTTTAGCTGCCAATGTGGAATGTTTTTAAGGAATATTTAGATTAGCGAATTTACTACAATATAAATAGACAACACATTAAGAGATGTCAAAATCCATATTTTAAGACTTTTTTTTGTTAGTGCAAAATATTTTTTATTAGATTTGCTAGAATAAAATAAATTTTTTACGATGAAAAAAATATTAATGTTAGCTTTACTTAGTGTTGTAGGAGTAACTGCGACTCAAGCACAGACTTCAAAAAAAGCAAAAACAAGTGCAAAATTAGAAGCTACTCAAGCTCAAGATGCTCAGATCAACTTTAAATCTGAAACTATTGATTACGGGACAATTGAAAAAAATTCTGATGGTAAACGTGATTTCGTTTTCACAAATACTGGAAACACTCCACTTATCATTACATCTGCCCAAGGATCTTGTGGTTGCACAGTGCCTACTTACCCAAAAGAGCCAATTGCTCCGGGAGCAAAAGGAACTGTAAGTGTAAAATATGCTACTGACCGTGTTGGTGCATTTTCTAAAACTGTAACTCTTACAACTAATGCTGCTACTCCTAGTACAGTACTTACAATAAAAGGAAATGTTTTGCCAGAAGCAAATGCTGCTACAAAAAGCTAAACACTTTTATTAAAATATATTAAAAGCTTCTTGAAATTTTTCAGGAGGCTTTTTTTTGTACTATTGAAAAATGAGAAAATTAGAAAATAGCGAACTTGATCGCAAAACTGTCGAAGATTTTAAGGAGGCGCAAAAAACTCCTTTAATAATAATTTTGGACGATATCAGAAGTCTGAATAATATCGGCTCGGTATTTAGAACTGCGGATGCGTTTCTGATTGAAAAGATTTTCCTTAGCGGAATTACGGCTGTTCCGCCAAATAAAGAAATTCACAAAACTGCTCTTGGTGCTACCGAAACTGTTGAATGGCAATATTGCGAAACAGTTTTAGAAGCTGTACAAATAGCAAGAAATGACGGAGCTTTAATTGCTGCAATTGAACAAGTAAAAGGATCAAAAAGCCTTGAAGGTTTTGAAGTTGAAATAGGTAAAAAGTACGCTCTAATTTTTGGAAACGAAGTATTCGGTGTTTCGCAAGAAGCTGTAGAAAATAGCGATTTTTGTATAGAAATACCTCAACTCGGCACAAAGCATTCACTAAATATTTCGGTAAGTGCAGGAATTGTTATTTGGGATTTATTTGCAAAGATTAGAAGTTTGTAGATGGTAACTTTTCTGAAATTTGATTTAAAATCGAAAGATAATCACTTTGCTGATTTACAAAATCCAGTTCTGAAGCATCAATGATCAGCACATTTAAATCGCGTTGATTTTTGATATAATCTATATATCCTTTGTTGATTTTTTCAAGGTAATCAGCTTCGATATGTTGCTCATAGTCACGACCGCGTTTTTTGATATTAGAAAGCAATCGCTCAGTATTTTGATATAAATAAATATACAAATCTGGTTTGGGAATTTGTCTGTACATAATATCAAACAGATTGCTATAGAGTCTAAACTCTTCTTCGGCAAGAGTTATTTTTGAGAATATCAACGATTTGAAAACGTGGTAATCGGCAACGATAAAATCTTTAAAAAGATCAAATTGTTCTAAGTCATCAGTAATCTGCTGGTATCTATCGGCAAGAAAAGACATTTCGAGGGGAAAAGCATATCTATTTTGATCTTCGTAAAATTTGGGTAGAAATGGATTATCTGCAAATCGTTCTAAAACTGTTTTCGCATTAAAATCGTCTGCAATTTTTTTAGCCAAAGTAGTTTTGCCAGCTCCGATATTGCCTTCGATAGCGATATAGTTGCAATTGCCGAACTGATATTTCTTGATAGGATTTTCTAATGTTCCAAAAACGACACAAGCAGAATTATCTGAAGTAGTTTCTAAAAGGATTTCTTTGGATTTATGCAGAATTGGATGTTTCCATTCAAACTTCAAATCGCATATTGGTAGAAGCACGAATTTTCGATTATGCATTTCTTTATGAGGAATCTGAAGATTATTTATTTCGATTATATCTTCGTTAAAAGCGATAATATCAATATCAATATTACGGGCTTGATATCCTTGTTCAATTGAACGCTTTCGACCCAAGTCTTTTTCGAGTTCCAAAATAGACGCAAGAAGTTCAGTAGCAGAAAGAGATGTATGAATTAAAATAGCACAGTTAAGAAAGGCATCGCTGCTAAAACCCCAAGCTTCAGATTCGTACAATTTGGAAACATCGACTACAGTTGCAACTTGCTTATGGATCGCATCTATGCACGAAACTATTGTCTGCTCTCGATCGCCAAGATTACTGCCCAATGATAAAACTGCTCGATTTTGATAAGATTCCATATAAACTTTCTGCTTAAAAAAGGTTGCGCAAACCAGAATTTGCGATGCAACATCTATCTTTACGAACCGCAAAATTAACTAAAACAATTTAATAGTAGACCTATATTAGTTGCGCTCATTATTATTTATTTAATTTGTACATAAGTGTA
>JBBSRP010000195.1:0-5652 GCA_038242935.1 Flavobacteriales bacterium | reverse complement strand
TCCTTAAAAATACTATACCTATTAGAAATGGCCGAAACGAAGCTCGAAATCGAAAAAAATATCAAAATAGAAACAAACCAAAAGTTACTAAAAATCAGAGAGATGCAATATGATAATCTCTTAACTTAATGACATTGAGCCAGACCTGAGCCACACTACTGCTTCTAATTTACCTGGATCATTCTGGCGAAAGGGCTCGCCCAAATAACCATAAAACAATAATTTTGGCCGATTTTAAAAATAACAAAGCCGACAATGTGCCGGCTTTGCAATAATAATATGAATCACGAATTACTTAAGTGACTGGATAGATTGAGTTGCATAGTTATTTGCAGGATCTAAACCAAGCGCTTTATTAAAATACTCAACAGCTTTTGCTTTGTCTGAATTTGCGTAATGTGCTCCAATATTGTTGTATGCTTCGACAGCTTTTACTTTATTAGCTTCCATTTCTTCAGGACCTTTCTCCTTTACCACTCTCAAAAAATCTTCGTAGTACTGAGCCATCATTTCGTCTTTCTCCAATAATTTATTGGTTCTAGCTCGAAAAAGATATGCATCTGCAGTAGTCGGCGAAGCAGTTATAACATTTCCAAAAGCTTTATCCGCTTTCTCAAGTGCCGCTTTATCTAATTTTGCAGGTTCTTTTTTATAATTCCCGTAGTAGATAGAATTACCTAAATATAAATTGTCGATAAGAAAGTTTGCTGACTCAGGGTTAGAAGTTGCAATTTCGAAAATTGCAGCAGCTTTATTAAAGTCTCTGTTTGTATATGCTTCTTGTCCTAATTCGTTAAGATCAGCAGTTGTAGTTGGTTCAAGTTCCACCGCTTTTTTAATATCAGCAATTCCCTTTTCGTACATTGCATTGTCCATCTGTCCTTCTATTTCAGAAGACTTTTTAATCTTTGCCAATCCTAAATAAAGGTAATCACGACCGATAATCTTGTTAGTAGGATTTGCGATGTAGTCATTTAATGATTTAATAGCCACATCCGTATTTCCATTTTCGTAGGCAGAATATCCTAAGTAACGCATAATTCTAGGATTTACCTTATCCAATTTCTGCATAGCGACTGCTTCTTTCTCAAGAGCTTTGTAGTCTTGCGCAAGAATCAAGAAATCTGCGTGACGCATTCTTGAATCTAGAGAATAATCGGTTAGGGACATATATTTATCGTAGAATCCTAATGCCGTTTTGATATTAGCATCAAATTTAGAACGGTCATTTGCTCCCCATTTGTAGTAAGTCTCGGCAAGCTCACGGTACACTGGTCCGTAATTTGCGTCCATAGCAATTACTTCGTTAAAAGATTTAATCGCTTCATTATAAGCTTTCGCACCTTTTAGCAAAACACCTAATTGCATTTTTGCACGTAGAAGATTACTGTCTAATCTAAAAGCATTTCTATAGTTAGAATATGCTTCGTTTTGATTACTCAAACCGTAGTAAGCATCTCCTAAAGCTAAGTAAACCTGTGCATCTTCTGGATTTGCAAGTTTTGCTTTGTTCAAGACTTCAATAGCCTTGTTGTAGTTAGGCTTATCTGCATTCATAAACGCTCTACCAATATACACCAATTGCTCAGTATCTTTACGCCTCATTTTGTGCGTCGCTTGATCAAAATTGCTCAATGCTGCAGCAGCATTATTATTGTTAAGAGCAATTTGCGCTAGACCTATATAATTTAATTTTTCATCATTTTTGGCAGCAAGGCCTTTATCAAAATATATTTTTGCTGAGTCCGCTTTTTCTTCACGTAAGTATTCACTTCCTAAAAGAAATGTCGCTCTACCATCATTTGGATTAGACTGCACAATTGATTTCAACATTGTTTTGGCCGCATCATATTTCTCCGCATCAATTGCTTTTGCTGCTTGATTAATATCTTGTGCGTTCATTACAAAACCACTAGCAAGTAGGGTCATTGTAACCATTTTCATCTTTGTATTATTCATAATTGTTTTTATTTCTTATCTGAGTTAATTGTCTTTCTGAGTATTAAATTTCGTCCTGGCATTCTTGTTGGCAGCAAGCCGGCTTTCAAAATTATTCTTTGTCCGCGTTCACCTGCAATAAAAGATGCAAACCCCATTCCTAGTCCAGCTCTTCCTTGACTATTGATTATAAACAAATCACGTGCCAAAGGATATGTACCTTCGGCAAGGTTGTTTTGTGTTGGGGAAATATATCTGTCAGAATCCAATCCTTTCACGCTAAGAATCTGAACGCTATCAATGTGTTTTTGCATATTTTGTGAAGGTTGCATAACCCAATTAATTCCTATGACACCGATCATTCCTTTATTTTCTGCCACGTACTTTACAACTTCGTCATTTGTGTTGAAAGAATATACATTTTGCGGTGTTTCCTTGCCCACTTTCGCCATATTTAACAACTGTCTTGCGATACTTGAATTTAAATTATCAAATACAATTCCGTCGATTCCCTGAACTTTTTGACCTTTTAAAAAATTTAGTACGTCTGCTAATGCAACAATGGTATCATTATTTGATCTATGAGCAATTAGAGCAATAGCATCCGTCGCAAATTTAGTAACTTTCGGTGTAACTTTTCTATTTTTAAAGATAGTAAGCTCATTCTCATTTAAGTCACGGGCTAAAATTGCGATCTGAATGGAATCTGTTAGAAGAGCATTTACTACTTCAGATTCAGACTTGGGATCTAATGTGATTTTTGCCTTATATGCATCTTGGAAAATTTCTACTTGATCCTGTAAAACAGGAAGTACACTTTCGTCAACTGCAACTATAGCTTCGCCGGTAAGAACTGTTTCTTTGTCTTCCTGATTATCCTTACATGCTACAGCACTAAGAATTACAAATGAAAACAATACAACCTTAAATATTTTTTTCATAATAATACTTATTAAATTGATTATTTAAAAAATCGCAAAAACCGCAGGAATGCATACACTATCAGCAGTATACCAAAAGCCATTCTATACATAGGGTCCATTGCTAATGGAAATTCTTTCCAGAATATCACTATTAGACCAAGAGTGAGATAGACAAGAAAAAACAAAATACCTATAATGAGAAGAAATCGCTGTTTAGGCGATTTCTTCGTTTCATTTCTTTCGGAAAAACGGCTCATTAATAAGCAGATTGAATTGTAATAGGCAATGAATATTGCACTCTTACCTTTTTACCATTTTGTTCTCCAGGAGCCCATCTTGGTGATTTTTTAAGTACTCTGATTGCTTCTGCCCCAGTTCCAAATCCGATATCTCTTATAACTTTAATGTCTGTAAGTGATCCATCTTTTTCTACTACGAAAGTTACAAAAACTTTTCCTTTTAGTCCTTCTTCCTCTGGAGCCTTATAGTTGTTACCAACAAACTTATAAAAGTTTGCGATACCACCTGGAAACTCAGCGTTTTGCTCAATACCTGCAGTACTGTAGATTTTATTATCATCTGCAACTGCATCAATAGGACCTTTACCAACTGGTTCAATGGTTAATTTAGCATCAGGATCTCCTTTTATAGTCTCGTCTCCAATTTTCTTTTTGACGATATCCTTAATTTTTGGCGGCTCTTCTACAACTTCCTCAGCTTTTGCAACTACCGGTTTCACAAATTTAACTTGATCAACACGTGGCGGTGGTGGCGGTGGTGGCGGAAGATTTACAATCGGTTCTTCAATTTTCTTAGGTGGCAATTTGATTGTAACAATCTTTTGATCCAAATTCTTTTCGACAACTACTTTATCTTTTCCAATAAAGTCAGAAATCATGGGAGTTGCAACAAGAAAACTAAAAATACATGCACCGATAATAAGTGCTTTCAACGTTGTCTTAGAGTTCTCAGTTCTCAGTTCATACGCTCCGTATGCTTTGTTCTTTCCCTCAAAAACAAGGTCAACCCACTGTCTTTTTAATATGTCTAATTTCATTTGATTTGTTTATTAGGTTATTGGGTTGTTCCTATTTCTCACCTTCTAACACAGTCACTTCTTCTGGCGAGATATCAACAATTGCATACGTTGGTACATCTGCGATTGCCATTTCATCTAATATGTCTACCAAGTTTCTGTAATTTGATTTTTTACTAGGCTTGATAATTACTATTAGTCCCTGATCTGGTTTCCCACGACCAGTAGAATATTGCAAAACCTCCGCTTTTCTTTTAAGCAATTCCTTTCTTAGGCCATCTCTACCGTAAGCGATATTTGTTGGCGCCATAGGAGTATTCATTATACCCATATAGTATTTCAATTGATTATCAGCACCTAACAGAACGGTCATCGTACGATTTTCATCGACTTTAAAGTCTTTATCAACTTCTTCGTTTTTGTCTGGCATACCCAAATCCATCGATTGAGGTTTTGATAAAGAGGTCGTTAGCATGAAAAAAGTAATCAATAAGAATGCCAAATCCACCATTGCAGTTAAATCTACACTTGAACTTAGTTTTTTACTTCTAACTTTGCCGCCCTTTTTTCCAGAGTCTCCTCCGGTATTTAATTCAGCCATTATCTATATTTTTATTTTTAAAAATCTTTTCCTCTTAAGCCAGTTACCAGATTAAAGCTATTCACTTTTTGATCTTGTAACATATCTATAATTTGCTTAATTTCAGGATACTCCTCTTTTGCATCACCCTTAATTGCAAATTTCAATTCTTTATCTGCTAATTCAATGTTTGCAAGACGTGCACTTCTAATCCAATCTGATAATTGGTTATTCAATGAATCTTTCGGAATTGAGCTCTGTGAACTTTCTTCCATACGTTCTGTATTTGACATTGCGATTACGGACTTCAACTGTTCTATTGGAACACCAAAACCTTCGATAAGTGAAAAACGTTTCTTTTCATTTTCAGAAAAAGTAACACCGTATTTTTCTCCCATTAGCTCTAATGTTCGAACTCTAACATCTCCACCAACAACTCCGAAGAATACTTTCCCGTGACCAATAGTAATTGTTGCTAGATCTGTATCAGGCAATTTTGTCTGTACACTAGAAACCGGTGTATCCACCGCTAGAGGTTCTGGTTGTTTTGCTGTTGCTGTCAAGATGAAGAAAGTAAGCAGTAAGAAGGCGACGTCGCACATAGCAGTCATATCTACTGCGCTCGCATTTTTTCTCGTTTTTACTCTAGCCATTTGATATATTTTTAATTAGAAAAATCGAGGTTATAAATCATACAACCTCAATTTTTTCAATTATGTTATAATTAGTTTTTTAAGCTTCCTCTTGAACGTCTGTAAGTATTCACGATAGTTGAACTTGCCTCATCAATAGAGTAAGTAAGAACATCGATTTTTGATGTAAAGAAGTTGTAAGCGATAATTGCTAAAGCAGAAGTAGAAATACCTGTTGCAGTATTAATAAGTGCCTCAGAAATACCGTTTGCAAGTGCAGCTTGATCTGGCGCTCCAGAAGTAGCAAGTGCACCAAACGCTGTAATCATCCCCATTACCGTTCCTAGAAGACCAGCAAGTGTACCTAAGGATACTAGAGAAGATAATACAGTCATATTTTTCTCCAACATTGGCATCTCTAAAGAAGTTGCTTCTTCGATTTCTTTCTGGATTGTTTCAGCAGCACTTTCGCTATCGAAACCTTCTCTTTGTACTTCTTGATATTTAATCAAGGCAGAACGTATTGCATTTGCAACAGATCCT
>JBBSRP010000194.1:0-5659 GCA_038242935.1 Flavobacteriales bacterium | reverse complement strand
GAGAATTTTCAGATTATGAGCTAAAAGTTCTAGAACAGAGATTATCTAAGGTTTATTTAAATGATAAAAAAAACATTCACCTATTCTATAAGATCTGTCATCTGTATTTAAAGACAAATAGATTTAGAAGTTTACAGTATTTTTTTAATTGATATTTCAATATCATATCACAATCTATTAATTTTTAAGGGAAAAATCTTTAAATGCGAGTAGGGTTTAATCCAAATAAGGACAAGGAGTTACAGACATCTGATTATTTTCATCAGATTATAATTCCAGTTTATATTCCGCATCAACGAGAATACTTTCAAGATTCTCTACAAATTCTTGAATATTGTCTTGAATCAATTTTTCTTACGGTAAATGCGAAAACCTATGTTACCGTAGTAAATAATGGTAGTTGCACTGAAGTGGTGAATTATTTAAATACGTTGTATTCTAAAGGTAAGATTCATGAAGTTATCCACACTTCTGCAATAGGGAAGCTCAATGCTGTTTTTAAAGGTCTTTCGGGGCATGCGTTTTCTCTTATAACGATTGCTGATTCTGATGTACTGTTCGTTCAAGGATGGCAGAAAGCTACTTATGATATCTATGAAAATTTTCCAAAAGCTGGAGCTGTATGTCCTGTACCTTCTGCAAAAAGTTTTAATTATTACACTGCAAATATTATTGGCGAAAAACTATTTTCTCAAACTCTTAAATTCACGAAAGTTAAAGATCCTGATGGACTTATAGCTTTTGCAAAAAGTATTGACAATCCGAACTTTTACAATAATGCACATCTTAGCACCTATCTTACTATTACAAATTCAAAATTAAAAGCTGTGGTAGGCGCGGCGCATTTCGTCTGTACTTATAGAGGCGAAATTTTTTCGGATAGAAGTGAAAATTATTCTGGATTTAGTATGGGCGGTGATAGTGAGGGTAGGTTTCTAGATAAGGCTGTTGTAAAAAAGGGATTGTGGCGCTTAGCGACTGAGGACAATTTCGCTTTTCATTTAGGGAATATGGTTGAAGATTGGATGCCATCGCAAATGAAAAAACTGGAGCAAGATTGCACTGAAGCAGAAAAACTTAACTTAGCAGACTTAGATGATGTAAGTTTGTTAACTCGCATTTCTAGTTTTATTGTTCAAAAGATAATGGATCGGAAGAAGCTGCGAAACCTTATTTTACAATATAAAGGGCTGCCAAAATCTGATTGTAAAAATTACTGAATCTAATTAGGTATCCCATAAATTTAAAAGGTAAATATTATCATAAGCAATGTCTAAAGTTATTTTAATTTCAGAATTCTCATTACCCTTTTCCAAAATTGGAAGTTGGACTACTTTGTATAACAACTACTTATTGCAGAATAAATCGATCGATTTTATTGTTTGCCCAGAAGAACAAAATCATTTTGAATCTATTAAATATAGTTTCATAAAAAGAACGCTCTACCATAAAATTATAAGAAAGTTTCTGAGGAGAAAAAAGGTTGAATATATTTCCGCGGTTAACGAAATTTTAAATTGCGAAGAAACTTACGTAATACAGTTAGTTGATAATTATGGAATGGTACAGCCATTACACGATTTTTTAGTTAAAAAAGGAATAAGAGATAATTGCTATATTCAATTTTTTTATCATGGATTTTCTCCATACCAACAAACTGATTCTGCGAAAAAATTTTATAATCTAATAGACGAAATAGTCGTTCTTACTGATTCTAGCTATAATTCCTTTAGAAATAAAGTCGTTGTTCTCCCAAACTATTTTTCTGTTTTAAATAATGGTATTGATACTTTTAAGTTTAAAAGTATTTCGGACGAAGAAAAATTAACTTCAAGAGAAAGTTTAGGATTGGGAGACAAGAAAGTTTTCTTATGGTGCTCGCAAGATAGACCCAAGAAAGGACTGAATATGATATTAGATGCTTGGTCAAAAATTTATGTATCAGACAAAAACATCGTTTTATTAGTTATCGGATGTGAGCCTAGAGAAGCAACGGAAGGAGTACAGTATTTAGGAAAATTGCCGAACGACCATCTGCCTAAATATTATCAGGCTGCAGATTGTTACCTTTTTCCAACATTATGTCATGAAGGCTTTGGCATGAGTTTGATAGAAGCATTACATTGCGGCTGCTACTGTATTGCATCACAGTTAGGAGGAGTACCGGAAGTTTTACAATATGGGCAATATGGAAAGCTCATCGAAAATCCGCATTTTGTATCAGAGTGGGTAAGTGCAATAAATGAGTTTTTGCAATCAGATTTTTTGTATCCATTACTTCCTAAAGAACTATATTCTACCCAAACGTGGAATATGCAGATGAATATGATTATCGAAGAGGCAAAGAATCGAATTGAAAAAAGAAATACAATATGAAAACGATAGCAATTATCCCCGCCAGAGGAAACTCAAAAAGACTTCCAGGCAAAAATCTACTTGTTCTCGGAGAAATACCTCTGATAGCACACAGCATTCTTTATGCGAAGGCAAATCCCGAAATTATTGATGAGGTTTATGTATCAACCGACTGTGCACAGATAAAAAAAGTAGCTTTACAGTATGGAGCTAAAGTAATTGACAGGCCATCGGAATTGGCAGGTGAATTTCAACCAACAATTTCTGCGGTAAAGCATGTTTTGGAGAATATTGAAACTGTAGATTCTGTTGTTTTGTTACAGCCTACAAATCCATTGCGTCCGGATACATTGCTAAAAGAAGCTTTTGTAGTATTTTCTTCAAGTGAAATAAATAGTTTATTTACTGTGAGTCGAAATTTTCAGAAGTTTGGAAAAATAAGTGACGGTAGATACATTCCATTTAATTATAAACTTGGTCAGAGAAGTCAGGATTTAGAGCCGCTTTATTTTGAAAATGGATTATTATATATTACGAAAGCCAGCTTAATTTTGAAAGATATAATCTTGAGTGAAGTTGCAATACCTTTTATTATAGAGCATCCATTTGCTAATGTTGATATTGACACTCAAGAAGATTTTGATTATGCGGAGTATCTTTTAGGAAAAAGCCTTTAGCTTTTTAGCACTAGCGAAGTTTAAAAAGTAAAGTGATGATATAAAGATTATGAATGAAGTATTGATATGCAAATGAAACCATATATAGAAATAGCTGGCAGAAAAATTGGCGCGGATTTCCCCCCTTTGGTGATAGCCGAATTAGGAATTAATCATGAAGGGTCATTAGAAGTAGCAAAAAAAATGGTTGATGCGGCTGCGAGAGCGGGCGTAGAGATGATTAAACATCAGACACATATTGTCGAAGATGAGATGAGTGCTGCAGCAAAAAAAGTAATTCCCGGCAATGCTGATATTTCTATATATGAGATAATGGAGCGTTGCGCTCTTAGAGAAGAGGACGAACTAGAACTGAAAAACTATGTAGAAAGTAAGGGTATGATTTTTATATCAACCCCATTTTCTAGAGCTGCCGCTGAAAGATTAAAGAAATTTGATGTTCCTGCCTATAAAATTGGATCTGGAGAGTGCAGTAATTTGCCATTATTAGAACATATATCCCAGTTTGGTAAGCCCGTTATTTTGAGTACAGGAATGAACGATATTGAGAGTATTGCAAAAGCGATTGCCGTTTTTGATGCCAAGAATGTTCCAGTTGCACTTTTGCACACTACAAATTTATATCCAACACCAATTCATCTTGTGCGGTTGGGCGCTATGACGCAAATGCACGAAGCTTTTCCCGAAAAAGTTTTTGGACTTAGCGACCATACTCTAAATAATAACGCTTCACTTGCCGCAGTGGCTCTGGGAGCTTCTATAGTCGAGAGACACTTTACAGATTTTATGCAGCGAACAGGCCCAGATATTGTATGCAGTATGGATGAGAATGCTTGTGCGGAATTGATTACAAACAGCAAAGAAATTTGGCAAATGCGTGGCGGTAGTAAAAAAGCTGCCGATGAGGAGCAGGTAACCATAGATTTCGCCTTTGCCACAGTATGTAGCATTGCTCAAATTAAAAAGGGAGAAGTATTAGATATGCAAAATATTTGGGTAAAAAGACCAGGATCTGGAGCAATTGCGGCCGAACATTTTAATTCGATATTGGGCAAAATAGCAACAAGAGATATTGAAAATGACGAGCAATTAATTTTTGAAGATTTTGATTAATGAGGAATTTTGTAAAATTCATACTGTCTAAAGTTTATAATAGCGAAGATATTCCAGATCAATATATTGATTTAGCATTCGAATTAACTTTCAAAGATGTAAAATATCACTTTTCAAACATAACTGCCCTGGAGCTGTTACACAGAATTTGTACAAATTCAAACGAACTTGCTATTTATCTTTTTCGCTTAGGAACAGTCTTGCATCAAAATGGTTTGGAGAATTCTAAACTTCACATTCATTGGTTGTTAAAAGAATTATGCGGGTGCGAACTTTACTTTAATAATATAATTGAAGAAGGATTCTACATCGTGCATGGAGGAGGTACCGTAATAGGTAGCCGAAATTCAATTGGAAAAGGTTTTAAGATTCATCAAGGTTGCACCATTGGACATAAAAAAAATGGCGAAGGGAAAGGTGTAGTAATAGGAAATGACGTGACAATATACTGCAATTCTTCTGTCTTAGGAGAGCTACATGTTGGAGACAATGTAATAGTTGGCGCGCACGTTTTAATACATAGTGATATACCAAATAATACAATAGTAGTGAACAAAAACAAAAATAGCGAAAAATATATTAAAACTATTTAAAACCAGTATTGAGGCTATCAGAAACTGTTTTAAATTTAATTTATAGTAAATTTAAAATGTATTTATATAACCCTATCGGATAGTATGCATCATAATTACTTTTTTTGCATAAGACTTAATAATGCTGCGGTTGCAAACGCACCTGCCATATAATAACCTACTGTTAGTGTTTTGGTAGTAAGAGATTTCGCTACGGGAGAATCGTCAAGACCCATTTTTTTTGGCAAAGCCACGGCGCCCAATCCTGCAAGGAATCCTGAAGATGCTGCACGTTTCCATAATTTTTTTCTGTTTCCCGCAATCAAACTATAATAAGCGGCGTTGCTCAGAAGATCTCCGGCGAGCGTAGATTTGTATAAAGTACTCTTATTGGTAATTTCGGCTCCTAGAAATGCCGACGTCTTTTGTATTGCCTCTTCGCCTACGAGATCTATGCGAGGCATTTTATCATCAAGATTTTTCAAAGATTCATTTAGAGCAGTTAGAACAAGTGCACCGCCGAGACCAGCAATTAAATGTAAAGTTTTCATAGTATTTGAAATTTGGTGGTTAAAAAAAACGGACACTAACTTTATATTCTCATCAACAGCAATTTATGAATAGAATGAGAATTCGAGTTTCACGAAAAAAACAATTTAAAAACTATTTTATTTCTGTGGTCTAAGATACCTCTGAAGTTAGTTTAAAACAAAACAGAGTCAATTTTTTCTTTGTTTTTGTTTTTACCGAGGTAGAAATTAATTACAAAAGATTTGCTTGACTCTGATCTATAAAAGTATATTATGTATATCCGTAAGTCATCATAATTTTGTATATTTGTTTGATAATAAACTGATTGAGATGAATATTTTTAGTTTTGGAGTAGAATTTAGTAGTGAAGAGGATTGTATCGCACATTTTAAGGTTCAGCGTGATAAAATT
>JBBSRP010000193.1:0-5659 GCA_038242935.1 Flavobacteriales bacterium | reverse complement strand
TTTGTGTGTTTTGATGCAAATATACATCTTTTGAGTTTTCTCTAAAAAAAAATTGCGCCAATTAAGGCGCAATTCTTTAGTCTCTTTTCGGACTATTTTTCTTATCTCTCTTTTCCTCTTTTTTTTCCTTAGCGGTTTTTAGAGGTTCTTTTTTTTCTGTCTTCTTTGCGTCTTGACTCTTTGCCATGATAGTTAGTTTTTTTTTGAATTAGTTTTTCAAACTAAAGTAAATGTAAAAATTATAATTGTTATTTCAAACTGCTTTTGTCAATTTCCCAATACTATCAACAACATCGCTAACTTTTCGATTAAAAAATAGTAGCGATGTTATTGTAATTAGGAGATCGAAAATTACCTGTTATATATGAAAAGCAACCTTAATTAATAATTATCTTTTTAATCGCATTTTCACTTTGTTCGCCGATTTGCAGGAAATAAATTCCAGAGCTTAATTTACTAACATCTACAGTACTTTCCGTACTTCTTATTGTAAATGAAGCAACATTTTGAGATAATGCATTGTATAAATTTCCTATTGTTGGAAAGTTTACTTTATCACTAAGATTTATATTCAAAGTTGTTGATGCAGGATTTGGATATACTGAAAAGAGCGAAATATTTTCTTCTGGTATGCTGAGTGCTGTCGCTCCATATTTGACAAGAAAAGTATTACTTCCTTGGGTTATTGGAGTTTCCTGAAATGCTCCTGGAGTCGCAACACTGTTTTCCGTACTGCTTTCATATTTTGCATAAGTGTAAAATCCAGTATTATGAAAAGCTAATCCGTACATAAACTGCTCATCGGCCGTACTACCTCCTGCATAATTACCCCATTCCATAACTCCTTGATTATTAAATTTCATAATATAAGGATCATAAGAACCTTCATTTTCAGGTACGTACATTTCTAAAAAGCTATTAGTGCTAGCTAAAGTGCTTCCCATTACATAAATTCCCAAACTGTTATCCCCATAGATTCCGCCACTATTCATAGATACTAAATTTCCATTATCAGGTAAATAAGTTGTCCAGTCCAGATTACCATTCAAATCCATTTTAGCAAGAACGCCTGGATAAGTACCAGAAAAGTCAGGGAAAGATGTTTGCGCTGAACCCAAATTAGTGCTTGAAGAACCAAATGTCAAATATAAATCAGTGCTATTTAATAGAAGTGTATTTCGTCTAGCAAGATTTGATCCATTTCCTGGTAGATAGCGACTCCAAATTCTATTTCCGCTCAAATTAAATTTAGAGACATAAACATCTTTTTTTAAATTTTGGTAGAGATACTCGCCAGTTGTATCAAAATAAGAATTGGCGGTATATTGATTTTCAACGGCACCAGTAAGATAAATTCCTGAGCTGTTAACTTGTAAACCCGTTATGCTATATCTGGAATCTGCTGTGCCATAATAAGTTGACCAAACTCTTTGTCCATCTGCGGTAAATTTTGACAAAACATAACTCGAACCATTTCTTTCTGTTTGAAAAGTATTACTTGTAGACATACCTTCACTCTGTGAAGTGCTACCCCAAATAATCTCATCATCACTTGTCAGCGCTAATCCTTGAAAATGGATCGACACGCCGTAAGGGTTATTATATGGTGAATCTAACCCAATCCCGCCAAAATACGTGCCCCAAATTATATTCCCTTTCGAGCTGATTTTCATCAAAAAGCCATCTACAAACCCGCCTCCAAAGTTTTCTTGAAATGCTCCAATAGTAGCAATACCGGTTTGCAAACTTGTAACACCTGAAATAATTACGTCGCCGCTGTTCGTAACTGCTATGCCATATACTGTCCCAAAATTCGTTGTTGTCCAAAGTAGATCACCAGAAGATGAAAATTTTGAAAGTGATCCCACAACAAATTCGCCAGTTCCGTTTATCATTTTTGCAATAAAAACATTATTTTCAGAATCAGTTGCAATTCCAGTTGTAGTATCTCCGCTGGAGTTGTTATTTGTGTAAGTTGCCCATTCTTTTGTGAGAGGATAGGTCTGAGAAAAACATTGAAAAGGATTTAGTATATAAAAAATTAAAATAAGTAAAAATGTTTTCATGATATATTCTTTAAAAATTTATATAGCTAAAATCGTGTATATAACCCACGAAGGATTGTTAATTGGATCTGGATAATTTACAGTGAAAATAAAATCGACATAAGTTCCATTTATATAGCTTTGTGCATATCCGAAATTTTGACCAATGCTGCCACCATCACTTACTGGTAATGAAGAATCTTGCACAGAAATTTTTGCGAAATAAAATTTTTGTTCTGATCCATAATTTTCCCACGCAGTATTTGAAGAAATTGTCCCGTCCCCTGGGACAGTCCAATTATTAATCTCGCCACTAAAGCTGTCGAAAGGAAATCGTAGGGGACTCAGTGCGGCACTACCTATAGCAGAGTAGGTTGTGCCACTTGGAATTGTAAACCCAGTGGTAGACATAAGTTGAGGAGACCCAGTTCCATCTGTGTCTGAGATTGAAGTTGTGACAATGTAAGATACAGCAATGTCGTAATTGGTCGTATTCACAAAATGAATTTGCTGCTGTGCAAATAGAGAACTGCTTATTAAAATTAATAAGCATAATAATGATGATTTTTTCATAATAGATAAAAGATTTAAAAAAATTAAACTAATGGTTTTTAAAGAGAAAAAACATCTCCGAATATTGTCAGATGTCTGTATTTTTTCACAAATATTAATGGAGTTCGCGGCCAATAAATTTTTATTTGTATTTTAAGAACCTTATTTAATAATTATCTTTTTGATCGCATTTTCATTTTGTTCGGCGATTTGCAGAAAATAAATTCCAGCATTTAATTTACTAACATCTACAGAACTTTTTGTACTCCTTATCATAAAAGATGCAACATTTTGAGATAACGCATTGTACAAAACTGCTTTTATTGGAAAGTTTATTTTATCACTAAGATTTATATTCAAAGTTGTGGATGCAGGATTTGGATATACTGAAAGAAAAGAAAGATTGTTTTCTGGTGTGCCGAGTGCTGCAGCCTCATATTTAATTAGAAAAGTATTTGTTATCTGCGTCATTGGTGTTTCCTGAAATGCTCCTGGTGTGGCAATTCCGTTATCACTAGTCGGCTCGTGCTTTCCATACATATAAAATCCGCTATCATAAAAAGCTATTCCGAACAACGTTCTCGCATTAGTTGTACTTCCTCCAACATAATTTCCCCATTCCATAATGTCCTGATCGTTGAATTTGACAACATACGGAGTGAAAAGCCCTTCGTTTTCTGGCACAAACATTTCCAAAAAGTTAGTAGAAGTTGCTACAGTGCTGCCCATTGCATAGATTCCCGAGCCACTATCAACGTAAACTCCACCCGTATTAATGTCCGCAAAACTGCCATTATCTGGCAAATAGGTTGTCCAATCCAGATTACCATTCAAATCCATCTTGGCAAGAACACCAGGTTTATTTCCTAAAAAATCAGGAAATGAAGTTTCGGGCGTTCCAAGATTAGTACTGGAAGTAGCAAATGTCAAATACAGACTGTTATTTTTTATTTGAAGTGTGTTTCTACTAGAAAGATTTGATCCATTTCCTGGCAGATAACGACTCCACATCCTATTTCCGCTTAAATTAAATTTAGACACATAAACATCTCTCTTTAGATTCTGATGCACGTACTCGTCAAAAGTATCAAAATATGAATTAGCGGTATATTGATTTTCCACAGCACCGGCAAGATAAATTCCAGAAATGTCCACCTGTAATCCCGTTATGCTATATCTAGAATCTGCTGTGCCATAATAAGTTGACCAAACTCTTTGTCCGTCTGCGGTAAATTTTGATAGAAGGTAATTAGCTCCCTCTCTTTGGTTCTGAAAAGTTCCACTCGTAGCCATATTGTCACTTTGCGTAGTACAAGCCCATATAATTTCATTATCGCTGGTAAGTGCTAGTCCCTGAAAATATATTGCCGCACCATAAGGTGTCATAGGTGAGCTATCCATAGCTATTGCGCCAAAATAAGTACCCCAAATGGTAGATCCTTCAGAACTAATTTTCATCAAAAATCCATCGACGCTGCCACCTCCAAAAGTTTCCTGAAAAGCACCTAAGGTTGCAATACCAGTTTGCACATTTGTAAGACCCGAAATAATAATATCGTCATCACTAGTAATAACTATTCCATAAACTGACCCAAAATTAGGCGTTGTCCATAGCAAGTCTCCTGAGGGTGAAAATTTTGAAAGTGAATTCAGATTGTGATCACCAGAATAAGTGCTGCTTTTTGTAATGTAAACGTTGTTTTTAGAATCAGTAGCTGTTGCAGTGGTCAATCCATTCAAATTATTGTTTGTGTAGGTTGCCCATTCTTTTGTGAGGGGTAGGTTTGAGAAAAACCTTGAAAAGGATTTAGTAAATAAAAAATTATAATAAGTAAATATGTTTTCATAATAGATTTTTTATAATTTATATTGCTAAAATTGTGTACAATACCCAATTAGGATTATTTGTTGGATCTGGATAATTTACCGTGAAATAAAAATCTACATATACGCCATTGATATAACTTTGCGAAAAACCAAAATTTTGTCCGATACTACCACCATCGCTCACTGGTAATGAAGAATCTTGCACAGAAATTTTCGCAAAATAAAATTTTTGTATAGCTCCATAATTTATTAAGCATCTGACGATGTAACAGTTCCACCCCCTGCAACAGTCCAGTTGCTAATTGCGCCAGGAAAACTATTGTAAGGAAAAAGTTGTGGATCGGTGGCCGAATAGGTTGTGCCGCTTGGTATTGTAAACCCGGTAGTAGACATCAGTTGAGGAGACCCGCTTCCATCTGTGTCTGAGATTGAAGTTGTGACAATGTAAGATACAGCAATGTCGTAATTGGTCGTATTCACAAAATGAATTTGCTGCTGTGCAAATAGAGAACTGCTTACTAAAATTAATAAGCATAATAATGATGATTTTTTCATAATAAATAAAAGATTTAAAAAATTAAACTAATGGTTTTTAAAGAGAAAAAATATTTCTGATTATTGTCGGGTATTTATATTTTTTCATAATTATTAAGCAGGATTAGCAGCTAATATAGTTTTAAATTAATCATTTCGCAAAAAAAAATCTCCCAACAAATTAATGAAAGGAGATTCTTTAGTAAACTTATTGGATTTATTTATACAATAACCCAAGCGCCAGAAGCTACAAGTGCTTCAGCTTTTTTGTATTTCATTTCTTCGGTTTTACCGCTAATTACGTGCTTAATTGTAACAGTATCGTTTCTGTTAATTTTCGGCATTTCTCTAGTGATAGTTTCAGTAACCTGACGTTGTTGTTGCATTTGTCCTGCTTCTCTATTTTCAGCTGCCGTATTAATTTCTTTCGGAGCATCAAGATCATCTTTCGATGTTTGATAATCTTCATTGATATCAACATCAATAGCTTCTGTAATTTGAGGAGCATTTTGCTGAGGTATATCTCCTTTAAATAAGAATGAGATAACTTCTTTATTTACACCATCAAGCATTTTTCTGAAAAGATTAAACGCTTCAAATTTGTAAATTAGCAATGGATCTTTTTGTTCATGTACCGCAAGTTGAACTGACTGTTTAAGTTCGTCCATTTTACGTAAGTGTTTTTTCCAAGCTTCATCAAC
>JBBSRP010000192.1:0-5661 GCA_038242935.1 Flavobacteriales bacterium | reverse complement strand
TGTGTTAATATAGAACATTTAATATCTTTTTCAACCTAATATTTCAGAAGAATTTGATTTTTATAATCCAGAAATCGATACTTCTTCAAAATAAATTATTTATAAAATAAAAAAATGTCAATTAAATTAAAAACTGCTCCGCGCAACGCTCGAAAGTGAAGTTTACTACGTGAATATTGCACGAACTTCGCTCTTTATTTCGCGTAAGCGGAACAGCTTCTTAAAAAAATCTATTCGTTCTCAAGTTCTGTCTGATTTCTAAATACTAATTCACCATCAAAACTATCTAATAAAATAATGCTATCAGTAGTAACCGTTCCACTCAAAATTTCTTTTGAAAGTTTATTCAGCACTTCTTTCTGAATAACTCTTTTTACTGGACGAGCTCCAAACTGTGGATCGTAGCCTTTTGTTGACAAATATGAAATCGCTTGCGGAGTTGCATCTAAAACGATATTCTGTTTTGCTAGCATTTTTGTCACACTCTTAAGTTGCAGACCTACAATTTGCTTTATATTATCTGCGGTAAGAGGCGTAAACATTACAATTTCATCTATACGATTTAGAAATTCAGGTCTGACAATTTGTTTTAGTAATGCAAGCACTTCCACTTTTGCGGATTCGGTTGCGGCTTCTACTCCACCTTCTAGTACATCGAATTTCTCCTGAATAATCGCACTTCCCATATTGGAAGTCATAATAATTATGGTATTTTTAAAGTCGGCTGTTCTTCCTTTATTATCCGTCAATCGACCTTCGTCCAGTAATTGCAACAAAATATTGAAAGTGTCAGGATGCGCTTTTTCGATTTCGTCGAGCAAAACTACAGAATATGGTTTTCTACGCACCGCTTCGGTCAGTTGCCCTCCTTCTTCAAAACCTACATATCCTGGAGGAGCGCCAATAAGTCTGCTCACGCTATGACGTTCTTGGTATTCGGACATATCGATTCTTGTCATTGCGTTTTCATCGTCAAATAGATATTCGGCCAAAGCCTTTGCTAATTCTGTTTTACCAACACCAGTCGTTCCAAGAAATAAGAACGAACCGATTGGTTTTTTCGGATCTTGCAGTCCTGCTCTACTTCTACGCACCGCATCACTGATTGCTTCTATAGCTTCCTCTTGACCAACAACTCTACGATGCAATTCGTCTTCAAGATTTAGCAATTTCTCGCGATCACCTTGCATCATTTTCATCACAGGAACTCCTGTCCACTTCGCAACAACTTCGGCAATATCTTCACGCGTTACTTCCTCTTTTATAAGAGAATTGCCATCTTGGTTTTCCTGAAGTTCCGCTTGTGCAACCTCCAATTTTGCTTGTGCTTCTTTCATTAGACCATAACGGATTTCGGCAACACGACCGTAATCACCGTCACGTTCGGCTTTTTCTGCTTCTAGTTTAAGATCTTCTATTTCAGATTTGATAATCTGAATATTATCGACAACATCTTTTTCGCTTTTCCACTTTGCATAAATTTCGTTTCGCTCGTCTTTGAGATTGGCAAGTTCTACACCTAGAGATCTAGATTTTGCTTCATCATCTTCACGTTTTATGGCTTCAATTTCTATCTCGAGTTGCATTACACGTCTATCGAGTACATCAAGTTCTTCGGGTTTGGAATTGATTTCCATTCGAAGTTTTGATGCAGCTTCATCAATGAGGTCAATTGCTTTATCGGGCAGAAATCTGTTGGTAATATACCTTTGAGATAATTCTACAGCTGCGATAATAGCTTCATCTTTGATTCGAACTTTGTGGTGGGCTTCATATTTTTCTTTAATACCTCTCAGAATCGAAATAGCACTTTCGGTATCTGGTTCGTCCACGACAATCTTCTGGAAACGACGTTCTAGAGCTTTATCTTTTTCGAAATACTTTTGGTATTCGTCCAATGTTGTCGCACCTATAGCACGCAATTCACCTCTAGCCAACGCTGGTTTTAGAATATTTGCTGCATCCATCGCTCCTTCGCCACCACCCGCTCCTACAAGTGTGTGAATTTCATCAATAAACAAAACGATGTCTCCATCTGAATTTGTCACTTCCTTAATAACGGCTTTAAGTCTTTCTTCAAATTCGCCTTTGAATTTTGCACCAGCAATCAGCGCACCCATATCGAGTGAGAAAATAATCTTATCTTTTAGATTCTCTGGAACATCACCATCTACAATTCTGTGAGCAAGTCCTTCGGCAATCGCAGTTTTTCCCACTCCTGGCTCTCCTACAAGCATTGGATTATTTTTTGTTCGACGAGTTAGAATTTGCAAAACTCTTCTTATTTCTTCGTCACGACCAATTACAGGATCCAATTTTCCGTTGATCGCCATTTCATTGAGATTCTTCGCGTACTTATTTAAAGAATTATAAGTGTCTTCGGCAGAAGATGATGTCACTCTCTCTCCTTTTCGAAGTTCATCAATTGCAGATTGAAAACCTTTTTCGGTAACACCTTGATCTTTTAATATCTGTGCTACTTGACTTTTCGATTTGAAAATGGCGAGCAGTAGATGTTCGATCGAAACATATTCGTCATTCATTTTCTTGGAAATAATTTCCGCCTCATTTAATGTTTTTGACGCTTCACGCGAAAACTGAACTTCTCCACCACTTACTTTTGGAAAATTGTTGATGACACTGTCCAGAAGCTGTTTGAATAATGGCAGATTGACATCCAGCTTTTTAAGTAGAAATGGCGCAACATTTTCGTCAACCTGAAAAACTGCTTTCAAAATATGTTCATTTTCTATTTGTTGCTGCCCCGCTCCTTGTACAATTTGCTGAGATAATTGCAGTGCTTCCTGAGATTTGATCGTAAAATTATTTATGTTCATAGCTCATTATTTATTTAAAGTTTAATTGTATTAAAAATTTATAATTTATATATTTGAGAGAATCACACTGTAATAGAAAATAGTGCTGCACCTGTTTAACACCAATCACCAAAATTAGTAAATATGAATTTTTTTAGTAAAATGTTCGGCGATTCCGACAATAAAGATAGCAATGAATCTTCACTTTTGTGGAATCCTTTAACAGAAATAAAACAGTTAGACGAGATAGTTTCAGAATCTGAAACATTACCCATTTTTATCTTTAAACACAGTACTCGCTGTAGTATTAGCCGTATGGCTCTCAAGAATTTTGAAAGAGAATATGCGTTAAGTCCTACGGATGCAAAATTGTATTTCTTAGATCTTTTGCAGCATCGAGATATTTCAAATGCGATTGGCCAAAAGTTTAATGTTGTACATCAATCTCCTCAACTTCTGCTTATCAAGAAAGGACATTGCCTCTACCACGTATCTCACGGCGATATTGATGCAACAGATTTGCTTAGTAAAATCAATAAAGTGTAGATTTAAAAATATTCTCCTGCTCCGCCACCACTGAAGTCTCCGCCGCCAAATTCCATACGGCTAGTTTCAGCGGTGGTTGTGTTGCGGTCAAATTGTGCTACCGATGCCAATATTTCCAGCTGTGCAGCATTCTTTGTCGAAAGTCTATCGGGAAGAAATGTAATTCCACGAAGATTATTTTTGATCTTACTGATAACCAAATAGGAAACGACAAAGATTAAAATCCCAAAAACAATGAGTTCAATATCAATACTTAGAATTAGAAAATAGTATCTCAAAGTAAAATAGCTTGCCGCTAATGCTAAAAGACCAATAATGAATAATGGTTTATCTTTGTTTTTCAATCCAAAATCAATATATAAAATTGGAATTGCAGCTGTGAGTACAATGAAAACATAAGACATTATAATGCTGAAAGTTGTTGCCAGCAATGTTGGCATCAGTACTGCCGAAAGCTCAGTTATAACAGCATAATTAAGGGAAATATAAAACAATATTGCAGAAAAATATTTAATTATAACTGTTCCTTGATAATGATATGGTTTTGTGATTTTGTCTAGAAGTTTTGAACTGTAGCGGTATAACAAAAATGCAACAACGGCCAGTGAAATAGGCAATAATGCGCTTCCATAAATTATATAATTTACCATTATAAAAGATAATGTAACAACAAGAGCTATAGCGGAAATTATCAAAGCTGGAATATTTACATAGCGAAAATAACACAAACCTGCCGCTACAAATACGGCGATCGAAATTAGCCAACTTTGAAAATCACTTGACAACGCAAATCCAAATCCGACGCAGAGAATAATTCCAAGGACAAAAGCATCGTCGAGACCATTTTTATAAAACTTCATATTCGGCACAACGATAAGTTCCATTCCCGCAATTCCAATTCCCGCAAACAGAAAAAATGCAATTCTCCAAATAGTTTCATTTTCCAGCGAGGACAAAAACATTAAACTTACCGTACCACAAATTGAGCTGTACAAGAAAACTCCAAGTACAAAAAACAGAACTCTCACAACAAGATTTTTTGAACCTTTCAATGCTGGTAAACTCTTATTAATAGTGCTCAACTGTTCTTTTGTTATAAAATTACCTTCGTAAAGTTCGCCTGACTTTTCTACGATGATGGTGTTTGTGAGCAATTCCTCTTTATATGCTACCATTATTTTTTCTAAATTTTTGAATTATTAAAACAAACACAATTACAGAACCAACAAAAAATAGTGGAAATATGATGAAGAAATCTTCTGCGATTCGCCATAAATCCAAAATTTCAGCGATCTGGTACAGAGCCACTATCAATGCCACATAAGAATAAATAAGAGAGAAAATAAATAGTAATAATGAATGTTTTATTATGGAAATCCTGATCATATAATAGAAGAAAATTGCTAGTACAGAAAAATACAGAAGCCAATAACTTTGAGTCAAATTTGCTATTCCTACAATTCCCATCAAATGCATTGAAAACTGATAGTAAATAGGACTAAAATGAGCTTTTATTTTGGCCTTTTCAGAATAAATAGCGAAAACTAAAAGTGCAATAGATAAAATCACTCCTGAAACACTCAAAAACCCTCCTTCAAATACATCTCCATCAAGAAGACTACGCGCATTAATGCTAAGTCCAATTGTTGCAATAAGTCCAGTAATACCAATAGATAGCACATTTCTATTATCAAAATAATAAGCTGTAACAAAAGCAACAATCGTAGGCAATAATGTAGCCACCGAATAATTTTGACCAAAAGCAGAAAACTGAAACTGTAGATATCCTATAAATGTACCACTTAGAATAACTGCGGTAAGTACTACATATTCATATATTATATTTCTAAAATTTGTCTCCTTCCACGAAAACTTGGGAGAATTCTTGGACGCAAAATAATAGCAAGCTGCAATACACAAAAATAATATTGACAGAACTACTGTATGCCCTATTTGTTCGATATTATTTGCAATAAATAAGCCTACGCCTCCACAAAACAATGAAACCGAAAAATATATTAGTAAACGAAGTTCGGTGTGCAAAGAAAAAATTTCCAGTTTCTGATACGCTGAAATCTGTTCGTGCTGCTCTTCCGAAATAAAATCGTTTTTCGATAAAAAATCTGATATTTGTTTTTGCAGCCGGTCAATCATAGTGCAGTCGTTTCAGTTTAGAATCTATTATTGGAGATAATCTTTTTCAAATTTGATTTAAGCTCTTCTCCGCTATCAATCAGCATCTGCGCATTAGATGGAAATCCTGGCAAACGTCGGTTTAAGTATTTAGTGTAATTTGGAT
>JBBSRP010000191.1:0-5682 GCA_038242935.1 Flavobacteriales bacterium | reverse complement strand
TTATATTGTTGATTTTCTTCGGAAAAAAATCCTTAATTTTGCAATCATTTTATCAGAAGAAAATACAAATCCGGTTAAGTACTTATAATTATGGCGAATATCAAAGAATTAAGTGTAGAGGAAAAATTAAGAGCATTATATGATTTGCAATTAATTGATACACGTATTGACGAAATTAGAAATGTTCGTGGCGAATTGCCTCTAGAAGTTGAAGATCTAGAAGACGAAGTTGCCGGGCTTACCACTCGCTTAGACAAATTAAAAGCAGATCTTGAAGGAATCGAAGACAACATCAAAGGAAAGAAAGTTGCGATCGAAAACCATAAAGAATCTATCAAGAAATACACAAAACAGCAAGAATCTGTACGTAACAACCGTGAGTTTAACTCCCTTACAAAAGAAGTTGAATTTCAGGAATTGGAAGTACAACTTTCTGAAAAACAAATCAAAGAACTTAAAGTTTCTACTGAGCATAAAAAAGATGTGATTTCTAAATCTAAAGAACAATTAGATATCAAGAGCACTCACTTAAAACATAAAAAATCTGAGCTAGAATCAATTATGTCTGAGACTGCAAAAGAAGAAGAATTTCTTACTGCAAAATCAAATGATTTCGAATCACTTATCGAAGAGCGTTTGCTTAAAGCTTACAAACGTATCCGTACAAGTGTAAGAAATGGACTAGCGGTAGTTTCTATAGAAAGAGGTGCTTCTGCAGGATCTTTCTTTACAATTCCTCCACAAACTCAAGTAGAAATTGCTTCTCGCAAGAAGATCATCACAGATGAGCATTCAGGTCGTATCCTTGTAGATCATGCCCTTGCCGAAGAAGAAAGAGAAAAAATGGAACAGTTATTCGAAACTATCTAAATATTTAAGAAAAGCCTTCGCACTGCGGAGGCTTTTTTTTATTATGAGCAAAGTAGTGTACTTCATCCTCACAAAGTCGATCGGACTTTTTATAAATATTCTGCAATGGTTTGCGCCAAAAACCGCTGCCAAAATCGCCTACAATTTCTTTAGCCAACCTCGGGTAATAAGGATGGCAAAAAACGACTTACCTCCTATTCTTCAGATTGCCGAAAAGCAGGTTTTTGAATTCGAAAATCATCAAATCCAAACCTATACCTGGCTTGGATCTCAAGAAACAGTTTTACTTATTCACGGTTGGGAAAGCAATGCTGCTCGCTGGGAAAATATGATAAATCTTCTTCAGAAACACAACAAAAACATCATTGCAATCGATGCTCCAGCGCACGGTTTGAGCAACGGAAAATCATTTGACATTCCCACATACGGAAAGTTTATCAAGTTTATTTCGGAGAAGTTTACCGCACAATTTATCATTGCACATTCTCTTGGTGGCGCTTCGGCGGTGTATTCTCAGGCGATGTTTCCGTCAGTTAGTTTGCAAAAAATGATTCTTATCGCCGCGCCGTCAGATATGAAAGTGCTGATTGCAAATTATGTCAAATTGCTGAGTCTGAGCGACGCAGTATTTCGTGGAATCGATACTTATTTTAAGGCACGTTTTGGCTATACTTTAGATGAATTTTCGGCTAGAAATTTCGCGAAGAAAATCAATATTCCAACTTTGATAATCCACGATCACAGCGACACAAGCGTGCTTTATGAAGAGTCGCAGAAAATTTATAACAACTTACCAAACTCGATAATGCACAGCACAAATGACCTCGATCACAGCATGCAGAATGACGACCTCAACGAATTAATTTTCAATTTCCTTTTTAAGTAGCTTTTTTAGATTATTTAGATATTTTCGATCATTTAGATTTTTTTTATTTGAAGCTATATCTATAATTTAAAAATCCTCTTTCAAACCGCACAAATTTTGTATTTTTGTACTATGGAAGATAATTTAAAACGGCTTAATAAATTTATTGGTGAGACAGGTTTTTGCTCACGAAGAGAAGCCGACAAGCTAATAGAAGATGGTCGCGTTACTCTCAATGGGGAAATTCCGCTTATGGGAACAAAAATAACTCCCGATGACGAAGTGCGTATTGATGGCAAACTCATACGCGAGAAAAATGAAAAACCAGTTTATCTCGCCTTTAATAAACCGCCGGGAATAGAATGTACTACCAATCTAGAAGTAGATGGTAATATTGTAGATTATATTAATTATCCAAAACGTATTTTCCCAATTGGACGTCTCGACAAAGCCAGTGAAGGCCTTATCTTTATGACTAATGATGGCGATATCGTAAACAAAATACTCCGTGCGCGTAACAACCACGAAAAAGAATATGTGGTTACCGTAAAGCAACCAATTTCTGATAGATTTATCTTCAGAATGGGGAATGGAATTCCGATTCTAGATACTGTAACAAACAAATGTAAAGTAGAGCAAATCAGCAAATTCGTTTTCAAAATCGTTTTGACTCAAGGTCTCAACAGACAGATTCGTCGAATGACAGAATATCTGGGATATGATGTTACAGCGCTAAAACGTATCCGAATAATCAATATCTCACTTGACGTGCCGCTTGGCAGACACAGAGATTTGACAGAAGCAGAGATTACGGAACTGAATCAGCTGATCGAACCTTCGACAAAAACTGAAGAAGGAAGTTATCAAAAACCAGTTTCTCCACGTGCTCCAATGAGACAACGACCTGATCGACCTTCGTCTTCATCTCGCAAAATTGAGCCGCGCCAAAACTCTCCTTTCCGATCGTCAGAAAATAGAGATAGCGAACCTAGAGACTACAGAAATTCTCGTGATGACCGCGGATCTAGAGACCGAAGAGAATCTAGAGATACAGGAAGCAGATATCCTCGTGATACTAGAAACTCAGGATATAGTTCAAATGATGATAGAGATTCTCGCGAATCTCAAGAGTCAAGATATCCATCAGATAATAGAGACAGACGTGATTCCAGAGATAGCAGAGATAATCGCGACATAAAAGAATCTAGAGATAGCAATCGAGATTCAAGAGATTCTCGCGATAGCAATCGAGATAACTTTACTCCAAGAGAGCCACAAGCTCCTTCTGGAAATCAGCCAAGAAAAGCTGAATATATCAAGAAAGACGATCCGAGATATAAGAATAAAGGTGATTACTAATAGTCAACAACAAAAAAGGCAGAAAAGATAAATTTTTTCTGCCTTTTTTGTTGTTGATATAATTTTCGAAAAAGTTCTTCGGATACAGGAATCTGTGCAGTACGAAAACTTCAACTAGCTCGAAGTAACTTTCGCTTTTAGATTGTAATGAAGTTCTTTCTTTATTAGACTGAATTAGTGCTCATGCTATCTCATCATAAATATAGTCTAGTGTGGTGAGCGCTCTCCTATGTATGTGAAAGAATTTGGTAGTAGCAGGAAAACTGTTATGCTATAGCGCAAACATTAAGTGTTATGGACCTTCGACATGCCCCGCAACGGGAAATTCGCCGGGATGACAAGTTTGGGGGTAAGATTTGCATCTGCCAAAATAGACAAAATATCTAATTGTTTCCTTCACGCCAAAATTCCCCACGTTCGAATGTGGCTGGGGCAGGAAAAGTTGAGCTGAGTATTATTCTAAAAGAAACGTCTTCTGCGGAAAAGCAAGACTCCTACTACGGAAAGCACTACCGAAATCCCGACCAAAATCGCCATTCCATAAGGATTATCTTCCAAATAGTTAATCACGTTCATTCCGTAGAAACTCGCAATTACCGTTGGAATCATCAAAATAATCGAGATTGATGTCAATTGCTTCATAATATCATTCATATTATTTGCAATCACAGAGGCATACGCATCCATCATTCCTGCAAGGATATTGCTGTAAATACTAGTCATTTCCTGCGCTTGACGCAATTCTATCACCGCATCTTCAAGCAGTTCTGGATCAAAATTGTCACGCTGGCTTTTGATATTTTTCACCCGGTGCAACAGTACGTCATTTCCTTTAAGCGAAGTCATAAAAAATACCAGACACTTTTCTATCTGAATCAATTTATGAAGCTCTTCGTTTCGCACAGATTGCTCCAGATTATCTTCAGCTTTATTAATCATCTGACTCAATTGTTTCAGATATTTTAGATACCAAATACTTGAGGAAACTAGGAATTTTAATACTAAATCATAGTTGTCTTTTATCTCCAGTTTCTTTTTATTTTGATAGACAATAAAATCTTCGACAACGTCCGATCTATTAAAAGTCAATGTTAGCAGCACGTCATCTTTAAAGATTATACCAAGCGGCATAGTTGAAAATGGCAGTTTATCTTCGTCTGAAATCAGGGGAATTCGAATGACGATAAGTGTCCATCCATCTTCAATTTCGATACGCGGACGCTCATCAACATCTTCGATATCGTTGTAAAATGCTTCTGGAACTTGTAGCTTGTTAAGAATATAATCCTTTTCTTCGGCAGTTGGATTTACGATTGAAATCCACGATTTGGCAATCCATTTTTGACTTATTTCTAAGCCGTTATTGTTTTTGTAGAATACTGTCATTTCTGTTCATGGGGTTTTGGCCAAAGAACAGTTACGAACTTTGGTAATTAATATTGCGCCTGACTATAAGAATCGTCCATAGGATTTTTTATTGCGATGGCAAATCTAGACATTCTAGTTTTAGAATTCTCCGAATTAGAAAAAGATTACCACAATTAATCACCTTCGTCGTGTCAAAATGTTTGTGAAAGACATTAATTTTAACATTGATGTTTTTTTTCATGGCAGCTGCTGCCAGAGCGTTCCTACCGGCATCACCGGGCCATCCACTGTATCTTTACTGCTACAATAGTTTCGGTAAAAGTCATATTTTAGTGAGCAGCAAAGGATGCCGTTCCTGTCCCTGCCGCGAAATGACGTTATACAAGACGACCATTGCAAAATAGAAATTGCAATCGTCCTCAAAAACTATTTTTTTGTAGCGAGACAGTAAGTATCTATGGTTTATTTCATTATGTGAGAAATGTAATAATTATATATTAGACTTTCAATATCTAGATAGGTAGCAAGAACTTTTATATATTAGCAAATCAAAACTTTAGCCAATATTTTAAACATACAACAACTGTTTGTACTATTTATATGATTTTACAATCCATACTGATGAGTTGGCGGTCATTATCACCAACTAAAAAACCAAACAGATACTTAAAAAACACACAATATAGATCCAATTATAAAAATCAAAAAAAAGTAGTCCTAACAAAAACACAACTTTGCTAAACTTTTACAGATTAAACTTTTGAAAAAATGACAAATTCTACAAAAAAAATAAGTTTATGGTCCGCAGTTGGATTAGGCGTCGGAGCCATGATTGGTGCGGGAATATTTGCACTGCTGGGACAAGCGGGAGCAATTGCAGGTAAAGCTGTCTTCATCTCATTTATTTTGGGAGGAATTGTGGCGGCGATTAGTGGTTATTCGTTGGCGAAATTAGGAGCACGTTACCCTTCCGCTGGTGGCATTGTAGAATATATTGTACAGTCATTTGGAGTAAATGTTTTTACTGGTGGAATAAGTGTTATGCTGTACTTAGCAACCATATTGTCACTGGCATTATTGGGTAAGGCTTTTGGAAGTTATACTGTAGCTTTATTAAATTTGAAAGGGTCTGTTCTATATACTAATATATTTGCTTTATCAATAATGATATTACTTGGAGTAGTGCAATATTTTGGAATAAAAAAAGTAGTAAAATTTCA
>JBBSRP010000190.1:0-5700 GCA_038242935.1 Flavobacteriales bacterium | reverse complement strand
GTGAGTTTTCAATTCTAAACATCTTTTGGAAAGTAGAAACCACTTTCTAGAAACTTGGGAACACTAAATTTCTATTGCGATTTTTTGCGGTATCAGAATCAGGAATAATGGAGCGACTTGGCCATAACGTTTTGCGGCTTGCAGAAGTGGCGAACTTCGTAACCGTAATCTTTCGGCTAAGATAAAATTTCTTGCGAAAGATAAACGTGAATTTACCACATATTTCGCCATTTATGCAAACCGCTGTTGTGCGTGCGTTTATTTTTTTTTAGTCCAAATGTTTGCAACTTCAAAATGTCGATAAAATATTATCCAATTAGTTTCTTCGGAAATCAATGTAACGTCGTCAGAACTTGGATATAAAAAATCCGTCCAATATTTTAAGAAAATTAATTTAGAAGTTTTCAATGTAATATTGTTTTTCCAAGTAACTATTATTCCTTCGTTCCAAGGTTCAAGTAATAATTGTAGTTGACTTCTGAATTTTTCCACTTTCAATTTGTTTTCTGCATTTGCGCTTATCCAATCTGTTTGAGTATATTTTTCTGTTAAGTTTTGTTCTATTTCGAAGTATTTAATAATCTTATTTAATCTTTTGGATTCACATTCAGAAACAGGCTGAATTTGGCTTTTCTCAAGTTCAGAAATTTCAGAATTGTGATTTCTTTCCCATCTCCAACCTAACTCAAAATCCTTTAAAGGAATAAATTCTGAAACTTCAATGTTTATCTTCAATTTTCGTTTTTTTTAAATGACGCACAACTTGTTTATACTCGCCACCACTTAGCGCACATACATCTAATAAGGATGGATAGTCGCTACTAGGTAACATTATAATTTCAAATATAATGAAAAATAACAATCACAAATCATCAAATGGACTTTTTATTTGTTGAATGCTCTTCGTACTTACGTGTGTGTAAATCTCTGTTGTTTTGCTGCTATTATGTCCTAGCAATTCCTGAATATAACGTAAATCAGTGCCGCTTTCCAATAAATGTGTCGCGTAGCTATGCCGCAACCAATGCAAGGTTACGGGTTTTGTAATTCCAACCTTTGTCAAGGCCTGCTTTAATACTTGTTGCAAACTCCTACTATCGTAAGGATTTCCCTTAATTTGTCCCTCAAATAAATACTTTTCGGGCTTGTACTGCAAATAATAACTGCGAAGCATCTCCAAAATTAGCGGACTCAAAGGCACAATTCGATCCTTTTTACCCTTTGCTTGCTTAATTAATATAATATTTCGCTTAGAATCTATATGAACTGGCTTCAACGATAAAAGTTCGCCACAGCGTAAGCCGCAACTGTAAATTAAACTTAGCATAACTTTATGCTTGAAGTTTTGATGCGCGTTTAGAATGACTTTTATTTCCTGTTTGCTTAATACGTTTGGCAATAATTTCTCCCGTTTAGGTCTATGGATTTTTTCTATTTCAATCTTGGTTTCTCGAATCGTTGAAAAATACAATTTAACTGCACTGACTATCTGATTTTGATAAGATGACGATAAATTATTTTTCAAAATATACTCGTTGTTATAGCTGATAACATCATCTGTAGAAATTTGGCAAATTTCTCTATTTCTATAAAACACAAAAAATGACCGCAATGCCTCGCAATAAGTCTTTATAGTATTGTCACTATATCTTTTGGACGCCAAATATTGTTTGAATTTAGTAATCTGCTCAATTCCTTCGGGCGAAGGAATGGTTTCATGCTGCTGAATTATCTTAAAAATAGTACGATTCTCAACTGTATCTGGAAGATGCCAAACTGCTTTTCGTGCGCTCCAACGGGCATCGTCAAATTCTTTAATTCGCACAATTAGTCGTCTGTCTTTTTCAAACAAAACAGCAATGCGGCATTCTCCTCTATGTGACATTAATTTTGCAGAAAATTCCATAATCTCCTGAATTTTAGACTTAAAGATACTAATATTACTTTCAAAAAAATCTTAAATCTATTGAAAACCTCATCCCGCGCAAGGGATGGGTGCGGCATCCTTTGCTGCCACATTACTATCGCAAAATTGGAAATGTCATTTCTGGCAGCAAAGATACAGTGACAGCCCGACCTGAGCCAAACGAAATGTTGAATCTTAAAACAAACGTTCTGGCGAAGGTTGCGCCCAAAAAAAGAAGAATATACTTGAATTTAATTCTGTCACAAAAACGATTATCGCTCCTAACCGCTTCCTTTGAAGGTTTTTCTCCCAATTGTACAAAATTATCTATATGACATAGATCATAAAAAAGGACAAACTTATCCTTTACTTTTACTGTATTAAAAACAACATATAACAATTTCTTAAAAATATAAAATTATGACAATTCAAGATCAAAAAACAATTGGAGAATATGTAGCGCAAGATTTCAGAACGGCAGCTGTATTTTCAAAATATGGTATCGATTTTTGCTGCAAAGGAAACCGTAGTATTGAAGAGGCGTGCACCAAAAAAGATTTGGATTCCAACAAAATTCAGATTGAAATAGATAAATTATTACAGACTTCACAAACAGGTCACATTGATTTTACTAGCTGGCCATTGGACTTACTAGCAGATTATATCGAGAAAACACATCACCGTTTTGTAACAGAGAAATCTCCAATATTGGTAGCGTTTCTAGAAAAACTTTGCAAAGTTCACGGGCAAGCGCATCCTGAGCTTTTTGAAATCACCGAATTATTTAAAGGTTGCGCTGACGAACTTGGAAAACACATGCAGAAAGAAGAGCAAATTCTCTTTCCGTTTATCAAAAAAATGGTTGACAGCGCTATGAACGATAATGAATTAGATCAGCCAGGTTTTGGATCTGTGGCAAATCCAATTGCAATGATGAAGGCAGAACATGAGCATGAAGGAGAACGTCTGGAAAAAATTGCTGTTCTTACAGATAATTATACGCCACCGGCAGATGCTTGCAATACCTATAAAGTAACTTACGCAATGCTTCATGAATTTGAACAAGATTTGCACAAACATATTCATCTAGAAAACAATATTCTGTTTCCTCAAGCTGTGCAAATGGAAGCACAAATGGCATACGTTTAATTTATTTTCTAAATCATTAAAACAAAAAACCCGGCTCAATTAGGCCGGGTTTCTGGTTTAATATTTTATTGTAATCTATGCTAAAACTGCTTTCTCTACAGACAACCCGTCGACTTCGATTGTGTATAATTTCAGTTGTTCTTTAATCTTATCTTTTGTACTGCTAAAGAATATGGACTGCTCGAATAAATCGTTATAATAATTAATTCCTTCAAGAAGATTGCTCTTAAAATTTTTTAACTTTTTAATCTGGATTGCTGGTGCATTTTCTGAAAGATGTAAAATTTCTTCTTTGATATAATCTACATACATTTTAATCTCATTGACAAATATATTTGGTCTAGAAATAGTCTCATTGATGATATTTGTTTTTCCGTAGATATGCTGCGCCATTGTAGAAAGCGAAACTTCCTTGTCAAAATAAGCTAAATTTGGACCTGGACAAATTACGATGCCTTGCTGCTGCCCTTTGATTTTGATGTCATTTTCTAGATAAGCTGCATTTGCAAGACCCACGCAAAGACAAGCTTTCTCAGTAATTTTCATTTTCTTGTACTCAAATTCCTGCTGGGATATAGATTCTTTTTCCTCTTCAAGTACAGCAAGTTTTAGATCTTGATACTTCTTGGAAGCTGAACAAATTCCTTTGTCGCCATACTCTTTGCTTAATGCCAAAAACTTCTTCGGACATGAACTTCCAGGTTTATTCTGATCAATTCTTGCTTGCTTAAAGTACTCATTGCTCATCCCTCTCACAGTATTGAAAGGAACTCCCAATGGTGAAATATCGCTTAGGTAGAAGTCTTGTTCTTTCGCTTTCGCTAAAATTGCTCTAGTCTCCACATCTACAGAAGTTGCTTCTGGAACCAAAAGTAAAGGCGATCCCCAACCTACCGAACTCACTTCATATTCAGTAAGTAAAAAATCGTGCTCCTCTGATGTCCCTACTCCACCTTGCGCTGTAATCATCAAAGGCAATGGTTGCGCAGGAATAGGAAGATTTTTTATTTCGAGAGCTTTGACCAATAAAGAATGTGCAGATGCAACAAGTTCAGAACGCTTGCTTTTGAACTCTTCCAGAATTGGTCCCATCAGATGTCCGTCTGTTGCAAAGGCGTGACCTCCACAGTTAAGACCTGATTCTATTCTATACTCCGATACCCAAAGACCCTTCTTCGCTAAGAAATTCCCCTGAATCATGGCTGAACGATAATCGCTAACTTTCAGGATAATCTTCTTGCTAAGATTACCATCTACGTTTGGAAAGAATGCATCAAACTGTTCAAAGTATCCGTAAAGTCGTGGATTCATTCCTGCCGAAAGAATTACCGAAGATGTCAACTTACTATTGGCAAATCCTCTTAATGAAGCGTGTGCATCATTAAAAATTACATCTTGTTTAACATCACCGATAAAGTTTTCTTTGTCAATCTTTGTCATAATATTGACATCTATTGCTCCGGCAAAAAGATTCTCATCTAGATAATTTTTCAAAGATTCTTTGATGGCAACTCCACCTTCTACAAAAGATTGCAACCCTTGGCTAAGGTTTGATTGTGAAGGCAACATTGCAATATAATTTTCAAGTTGTTCTTTACTTTCTAGAAGTTGATTTTTAAAATCTTCCAATTTTATCTTGACAATAGTATCCATCATATCCAGATAATGAGTGATTCTCTCTGCTCTGTAATCTTGAATCTTCTGTGTGATTTCTTGGTAAGGAATAGAAAATTTTTTGCTGTAGAAAGATCTCATTTTCTCTATAAGATCATCATCTGTTATGGATACTGCCGAAGCAATACCTAAGTGAGCCACGCGAATCGGACTGTCAATGGTATAAGCAAGACCCATGACTGGTATATGAAACGTGTGACTATTTTTTGTCTCTTTCATAAAATAATAAAATAAATTAATATGTTGCGAATGTATAAGAATCAAGTCTTTAAAAGAATGATATATGTCATATCGAACAACTAATGATAGCACTTTACGTTAAAAATTTATAAATTTATTCCTCTGAACGGCAGATATTTCGAGCATAAAAAAAACGCGAACTTAAAAGTTCGCGTTTCCCTGAAAAGCTTATGTGAATTAATAATTAAACTTTTTATTTTGGCAATAATACATCACCTATTACGTGTACAATGCCGTTTGCTGTTTCGATAGATCCAACAATTGGAGTTCCATTTACAAAAACTTGATCGTCTTTTTTACTAATCTTTACTTTTCCACCATAAACCATATCATATTCGTCACCGTCCTGCATATAATCAGTTTTTAAAACTCCAACATACGTATGATATCCCAATATGTTTTCGAGTTCATCTTTCTTTTCTGGTTTTAGAAATCCATCTACTGTACCGACAGGAAGTTTATCGAAGGCTGCATTTGTTGGTGCAAAGACTGTAAAAGGTCCTGCGTTGCTAAGTGCATCCACAAGTCCAGCAGCTTTGAGCGCAGTAACTAATGTTGTATGATCTTTACTTCCTACGGCAGTCTGAACAATATTTGGTTTTGAATCGGTATCAACAACTCCTGATTGTCCAACATTCAAATTTACTGATTGATCTTCGGTCGTAACTGCGGGTGAATCGCTATTTTGCTTGCAGCTAACAAAAATTGCCAAAACTGCAAAAAGTAATAAT
>JBBSRP010000189.1:0-5712 GCA_038242935.1 Flavobacteriales bacterium | reverse complement strand
TATCACACTGGAAATGGAAGATAATTTCCAGAAACAAACCAATAGAAATAGGATGTATATCCATAGTCCCAACGGAATGCAGTTGTTGAATATTCCTGTAAAACATCTTAAAAATAGCCATCAGAAGTCTAGAGATATTCAGTTGGAAACCGAATTTGATTGGCAGAAACAGCATTTTAAATCGCTAGAAGCGGCATACAGATCTTCGCCATTCTTTGAGTTTTTTGAGGATATTATAATGCCAGTTTTTGAGAAAGAATATAAATTTTTAATGGATCTTAATCTTGATACGATGAATATTGTTTCGAAATGTATTGGCATTAAAAAAGCTTTTGGCGAGACGACAGAATTTCACAAAGAGACTTCAAATCTAATTGATTTTAGGAATCTCGCTGATGGCAAAAAAGACCAAACTGAGATTACACCTTACACCCAAGTTTTTGGAGAGAAGCACGGTTTTTTAAATAATCTAAGTGTGTTGGACTTGCTTTTTAATGAAGGTAGATATTCGCTTGATTACTTAAAATCGGAAAAATTTTAGAAGGCTTTCGCCAAAAATATTGCGGATACTAGTTGCGAAATTTGTTGAGAGGATTTCAATTACTAGTTTTCAGATATAGAGCATTCTATATCTTCATTCTACATAATTCCATTATTAACTATTTCTTGTCTTGTACGGACTTTTGCGTTAGGGGGTGGAGCGGAAATCCTTTTTGGCCTTTTTCTGCCCAAAAAGATTGGGAGTGGAAAACCCGCCCGAAGGGAACGCCCAAATAAAAATTATTCGAAATCTTCAATGATAAATATTCCTTATCCCTATTTCCAAATCACTTATTCCTACATATTCAATCTACTCATCACAGGATAATGATCTGAATTCTTGAAATTGGTGAAAGTCTCAAAATTTTTGACTTTCATTTTTGGATCAACAAAAATATAGTCGATACGTGCTGGATAATATTTGAAACTATAAGTCTGTCCAAATCCGCTTCCATTCTCCTCAAAACTATCCAAAAGGTTACCTCGTATACTTCTATAAACGTAGGAATACGCGCTGTTATTCATATCACCACATACAATAATCGGATATGGAGAATCACGTTTATGAGCCATAATAAGTTCGGCTTGCGACTGCTGCGATCTAAATGCTTTTGAAATTCTCTTCAAAATCATTTCTGACTTCTGCTGATTAATTCCTTGGATGTCATTATTTATTTCGTCAATGTCCGGAGAAATACGGATGGACTCCAAATGAATACTATAAATTCTGATTGTGTCAAGGCCTTTCTTTAAATCGGCGTAAATGACGTTATTATTAGAATTTGGTAATTCAACCGAACCCGCATTTAATATTGGGAATTTAGAAAAAATAGCTTGACCAGTTTTTATCTTATTACCTTGCATTACGATATGTTTGTGCTTGTAAACTTTTAAATCTACAGGTGCTTTTTCCGAATATTCCTGAAGACATAAAATATCAGGATTCTGCTCGTCGATAAACTTTTTAATTTCAGAAGGAACATTACTGTCAGTAATCCAATCAAAAAGATTGAAAAGTCTAACATTGTAACTCATAACCGTGAAATCTTTTTCGTGAGCAGGAAGTTCAGATTTAGAAAATTTGTAGAATTTATTTATAAAAGTTATACCCAATAGAAGTACCAAAGCTGATAGAAGCATCTGTCTCTTGAACATTAACAACCAATAAATAAAAAACACCGCATTCAGTATTAAAAATAGTGGCAGAAATAAGGTTAAAACCGAAAGTAGAGGGAAAAACTTTGGCGCCAAAAATGGTAGAATATAGCCTAAGAATGTGAGTGTAGAGATTACCACGTTTAAGCTAAACACAATTTTATTAAACACCGAAAGTTTCTTCATATTTGATAATCCATTAAAAAATCCACTTATTTTCCGGCTCTAAATAAAAATTCCTTTTCATCTTTGCTAAGACTTTCATAACCTGATTTACTTATCTTATCCAAAATCGCATCAATTTGCTGCTGAATATTGCTTTTTGTAACAATTTTTGACGGTTGAGATTTAGCTGCTTGTTTAAAATTTCTGTGTACTTTTCTGAAAGGTGTACGCTTCCTTCTATCTGTTGCGGTCTGAAAGAATACAACAATAGCCGTAAACCAGTTGGTGAGATCGACTCCACGTTTTAACTGAATTGTAAAAATATAACCGAACAACGCTCCACCCAAATGAGCAAGATGTCCTCCAGTATTTGTTGATGAAAGTTGCAGGAAGTCTATTATCAAAAATACAATTGCAATATGCCACAGCTTAACATTTCCAATAATAAGAAGTCTGAGTTGCATTGTAGGTGCGTATGTTGCTACAGCAAATAATATAGCCATTACCGAAGCTGAAGCACCAACTACAGAGGCTGGCGAATTGATTAAGGCTGGAAGCGTATTGTAAAATATTAAGTAAAATATACCCGCAAAGAAACCTCCAGAAATATAAAGCCCCAGCAATTGCTTTTGAGTAAAATAGGTAATAAACACTTTCGCAGCAAAATTAAACATTATCAAGTTAAAGATGATATGCCAAATTCCAGCATGAAAAAATGAATATGTAATAATAGACCAAGGTTTCCATAATAAGTCTGAAATATTGGAAGACAGACTTACATAGTATAAAAAATCAATATTGTTTCCTGATAAATGTACTACAGCAGCAATAATATTTGGCACAACAAAAAGAACAATATTCAGTACGATAAGACGCATCGTTATATCTCCTGATCTCAACTGCATTTTTAAATCATCTAATAGACTCATAAAAAAAATTATCTAAATATTAATTCCAGCGGTTATTTTCGAACTGATTTTTTTTCCAATAAAGCATCATCAAGAAACCTACAATAGCACCACCAATGTGTGCAAAGTGGGCAATTCCGCCGCCGCCTCCAAAGATAGATTTTCCAGAAACTCCTAAAAATAGATCAAGAAGTAAAATTGCTGGTACAAAGTACTTTGCTTTTATAGGAATAGGTAGAAATATCATCATAAGTTCGGCATTAGGAAACATATATGCAAATGCAACTAATAGTCCATAAATTGCGCCCGAAGCACCAACAACGGGAATCATATAAGCACCTACAAAACTCTGAAACTGCTGGGGGCTTAGTATTTGCTGCCAAGCAGAATTAAATTTGCCCTCAGATAAAATTTGCATGACTTCTGCTTTATTCTGACCGTTTTCGACAAGAATCTTCATTCCATCGTGAAATAAATACCAGTTGACACCTTCGTGCAAAAGTGCGGCTCCAAGACCGCAGGATATATAAAAAAATAAAAATTTTTGCGATCCCCACATATGCTCCAAGTTAGACCCGAAACTGTATAATGCAAACATATTAAATGCAATATGCATCAATCCGCCATGCATAAACATATGCGTCAAAACCTGCCAAATTTGAAAGCTCGGGTTTTCTGGATAATACATTGCCAGAAGATTGAAGGCTGCTTCGCCAACAAATTCTGCACCTATAAAAAATATAATATTAATGATAAGCAGTTGCTTAACAAGTGGTGTGATATTCATCATACGTTAAAACTTTTTATCTATATCTTCTACTCTTATTGTAGTAAAAGTGGTTTTTTGAAAAGGACATACATTTTGCTCTTTGCAGGCAAAAAGTCCATTTACTATATTTTCTTGATCCTGCTCATTCAAAGTAACTCCCGTTTTTACAGCAAGACTTTGAGCCATCGATTTAGCAATTTGATCGCTTTGACTAAAACTCGTCAGCGGAATATCCGAATGAAGATCAGACAATAGTTGCTCAAGCACTAATGACACTTCACTTTCGGACACATTTATTGGAACTCCAGACACGATAACACTTTCTTCCTCGTTTGTATCAAAAACAAATCCCACATTAGTGAGCGAGTCTTTCATTTCGTCAATGGCTACTAATTCCTCAGCATCAAAATACAAATGTAACGGAAAAAGTAATTGCTGACTAAGTCCTTTTTTTATGGTAATACTTTTCAGAAATCCCTCATATAATATACGTTGATGTGCGCGGTGCTGATGCACAATCACCATCCCATTTTTGATAGGGCTAACTATGTATTTTCGGTTAAGTTGGTATGTTTTTGCTACCGTTTTTTCTGCTCCATCCTCAAAAAGAGATGACGTTATTACATCCTGTTCAAATTCAAATCCAGAAGTTTGAGTTGACTCTTTGTCACCTTCCAAACCAATATACAAACTATCCCAATTGCCGGTTGCTTTAGGGAAATGCCTTCCAGCGGAATGGTTTACGGAAAAACTACTTGATTCTTTTGAAGGCGAAGTAGGCGAATTATCGGAAAATGGATTGTAATCTCCATTAAATTCAACTGTCGGCGTTGCTGCCGAAGCATTTCGGTAATCGTAAGGTGTATCAAGTGACGGATCTCTATCAAAATCCAATACTGGCGCAACATTAAACTGTCCTAAACTATGTTTTACTGCCGCTCTAAGAATTGCATATAATGCTTTCTCGTCATCAAACTTAATTTCAGTTTTGGTAGGATGTATATTTATATCAATCGAACTTGGCGGGACTGTGAGGTATAAAAAATACGACGGTTGCGAACCATCCTTAAGCAAGCCTTCGTACGCAGACATAATTGCGTGGTGCAAATAGCCACTTTTTATAAATCTATTATTTACAAAAAAGAACTGTTCTGTTCTGTTTTTCTTTGCAAATTCAGGTTTACTCACAAATCCGCTAACTTTTACAATCTCTGTCTCCTCTTCTACAGGAACTAATTTTTCATTTGTTTTTCCAGCAAAAATGGTTACAATACGCTGACGAATGTTCGAATTTGGCAAATTGTAAACATCGCTTCCATTGTGATACATACTAAAATGTATATGGGGATGCGCGAGTGCTACACGCTGAAATTCGTCTATTATATGCCGCTGCTCTACGATTTCCGACTTAAGAAAATTACGTCTAGCGGGAATATTGAAAAATAAATTTTTTATAGCAAATGATGTACCTGTCGGCAAAACTGCTACTTCTTGAGAAATGTATTTACTGCCTTCGATAATGATATGATGTCCAAGCTCGTCCGCATCTTGTTTAGTTTTTAACTCTACATGCGCAATTGCCGCAATCGATGCAAGCGCTTCTCCTCTAAAACCTTTGGTTGACAACGCAAATAAATCTTCGGCTTGTCTGATTTTTGAAGTGGCATGTCTTTCAAAACACATACGCGCATCGGTAACATTCATTCCCGATCCGTTATCTACTACTTGTACAAGAGTTTTACCGGAATCTTTGATGATTAACTTAATATCAGTTGCTTGGGCATCAACCGCATTTTCCAGCAATTCTTTTACTACCGAAGCTGGCCGCTGCACGACTTCACCGGCAGCGATTTGATTGGCAACATGATCTGGAAGTAACTGAATAATACTTAGCATTCTTGATTTTTAATTAGCTGTCAAATTTACATAAATATTGTAACAATCCTTTACAATGCACGGCGGATTAACGTGAAGTTATCACAAACAAAAAACCCATTCAAAAGTATAAATGGGTTTTGTATATTATAAAAAAAATAGAGTTGTTTCTATTCTTCCAGTTTTCTTGTTCCTTCTTCTATCTGCAGTTGCGCATCTAGAAGATTGTTGTTGCTACCTTTATAACAAAGATTCGCCTGTTGACGCAAAAAAGCCATCTTAATCGCTGCAATCGCTGCC
>JBBSRP010000188.1:0-5741 GCA_038242935.1 Flavobacteriales bacterium | reverse complement strand
GCTTATCTTTTATCGTTATTCAAAATCAGGGTGCAAAGTAACAAAAAAGAAACCTATTTAACAAAACAATTAAAGTAGATTTTTTAAAATTTCTTTGCGTAACATTTCTAAGCTTTGATTTACAGCACGATCGACCACTTTTTCACGTGGTTGACCAAAGTTAAATTCTTCTACAATCACCTCTTTTGGAGTGGCAATCGCAATAAAAACAGTTCCCAAAGTAGCATTCGAATCTCCTTTGGAAGGGCCTGCATTTCCAGTTGTACTTACCGCATAATCAGAGCTAAACATTCTCTGAGCTGACAGTGCCATTTGTTTTGCAACCTCCGAACTCACAACCGAATGTTGATCAATCAACTCGCTGTTAATGCATAAAATATCAATTTTGGACTCCGTAGCGTAAGCCACAATTCCACCTCTAAAAAAATTTGAAGCACCAGGAATAGATGATATAATTTGTGAGATTTTTCCTCCAGTACAACTTTCGGCAGTAGCTAAACTGAACTTATTTACTTTAAGCAAATTTGCTACAGCGGCCTCCAAAGTTTCATCTTCCTCAAGACCAATAATAATGTCTCCAATAATCAGTTTTAGTTCTTTGATACTTGATGCTAGTAATTCTCTCAAATCTCTTTCTGACTCTCCTCTTGCCGAGAGTCTTAATCTTACCTTACCTGCACTTGGCAAATAGGCAAGTTTTATAGTTTTTGGCAAATTATCTTCCCATTCTGCAATCCGTTCCGCAACAAGACTCTCACCTTGTCCGTATGTAATGATAGTTTGATGAATAATTACCGATCTCTTATACTCCTTAATAATCTTTGGAATCAATTCATCTGAAACAATGGATTTCATTTCAAATGGAACTCCAGGCAGAGACACATAAACCGTGCTCTCCTTCTTCATCCACATTCCGGGCGCAGTACCATTTGCGTTCTTTAAAACGATTGCGGTGCTAGGCACTAGAGCCTGATCTTTATTAATCTGCGATATCGGTCGCTTATAATAATTTTCTATCATCTCTGTAACGTGTGCCAAAACGGCAGCATTTATAACAAGAGTATCTTCAAAATAATCACAGAATACCTTTTTTGTTAGGTCATCTTTTGTAGGACCTAATCCGCCAGTAATTATTACGAGATCAACCTTATTTTGAAGAGACGAAAATGTATTTTTGATTTGTTCCGCATCGTCTGAAATAGAAAGAATTGACAATATATCAATTCCGATTTTATCCAGTGACTTTGCTATAAACTGTGAGTTGGTATCTAATATTTGCCCAATTAGAATTTCGTCACCTATGGTAATAATACTTGCTTTCATAAATTTTAAAATATCGACAAAGATTATTATAGAATACTAACCTAAGAATTACTCAAGTGTGAAATCTTTTTTAATTTCCTTAATAGCTTTCTCTATCTGCGTTTCAACTGCTTTATAAGAATCTTTGATTTCTTTTCGTTTGCCCTCACGCCTTGTCCAAGCTTCAATTTGCAAAATCTCTTCAAAAGCAATATTAAGCCCTAGTAAATCCAAAGTTGGTTTTATTTTATGCGAAAAGCTATAAGCTTGATGGTAATTTTTATCCTTTATTCCAGCTTTAATCTGTTCTAAATCTTGAGGTACTTCCGAAATAAAAAGCTGCAAAATCTCATTGACAAACTCTGGGTCGTTGTCAGATAGTGCGTAAACTTTTGATAAATTATAGTATAATGCCATTATTTTACTTGAATTCTAAATAACTGTTTGTCTTCCAAATACCCTTCTAACAAATCGTCTGACTTAACTGCAGCAACTCCTTGAGGTGTTCCCGTAAAAATTAGATCTCCAATCTTTAATGTGAAAAATTGTGAGACATACGCGATAATCTCATCTATATTCCACAACATATTCTGACTCTCACCTTCCTGTACTGCTACTGAATTATTTGTAAGCTTGAACTCAATATTCTCAGGAGATTTGAGTTCGTTTTTATTTATAAATTCTCCCACAACTGCTGAGCCATCAAAGGCTTTTGCTTTTTCCCAAGGCAATCCTTTATCTTTCAATTTCTGTTGTACATCACGAGCAGTAAAATCAATTCCTACTGTTATATCATCGTAGTATTTATGAGCAAATTTCCTGTCGATATATTTTCCAACCTTATTAATCTTAACAACTAATTCAATTTCATGGTGCACATCCTGACTAAATTCAGGAATAACAAATGGATGTTGCTTCAAAACCAGCGCCGAGTCAGGTTTCATAAAAATTACTGGCTCTTCCGGTCTCTCATTTTGAAGTTCGGCAATATGACTAGCATAATTGCGCCCAATACAAATAATTTTCATTTTCTAATTTTTCTCGCTAGGAATAATAGTACCAAGGTACACTTAGTTTAGCTCAATTTGGAATTTAGCTTACGTAATTTAATCGCTGTAAGAACTTTTTTTGTGTACAACGGAAAATCAGCATTTTGGATCCATCCGAAGTATCCTGGTTCAGTTTCCAAAATCTTATTTACTTTCTGTCCCTTATGTTTACCAAAAGAGAAACATTCTTCATTATCCTTATCCATTATGATAAAACCAGCAAAATCTACAGACTTCTTACGAGTTGTATATTCAGAAAGTTCTCTCATATCTTGAGAAAGGTCGGGGTATCGCTCCAATTGTGCTTTCAAGATTTCATAAGTAGCATTTGTATCTGCCTCAGCACTGTGGGCATTTTCTAATGTCTGACCACAATAAAACTTATAAGCAGCCCCTAAAGTACGCTCTTCTTTTTTATGAAAAATTGTTTGAATATCTACAGCCACACGATTTTTAAGATCAAAATCAATTCCAGCTCTTAGCATTTCTTCTGCCAATAACGGAATATCAAATCTATCTGAATTAAATCCAGCTAAATCCGAATCTTTTATCATTGCATAAACTTGAGAAGAAAGTGTCTTAAATGTTGGTTCGTTTGCAACTTTCTCATCAGAAATACCGTGAATTGCAGTCGAACTTGGTGGAATCGGCATTTCGGGATTTACAAGCCACGTTTTACTTTCTTTATTCCCATTTGGAAAAACTTTCAAAATAGAAATTTCAACTATTCTGTCTTTACAAATATCGATTCCAGTAGTTTCTAAATCAAAAAAACACATTGGTTTACTAAGTGATAGTTCTTGCATTATTTTTTCTTAAAAGTATTATTATAAAAAAACCCGACGATATTGCGCGTCGGGTATATGTTTAAAGTGAGTTTTTAGACAATTCTATTCACATCAAAAGCTTCCATATATTGAGCAACTCTTTGGACAAAACTTCCACCTAGAGATCCGTCAACTACGCGGTGATCGTAACTGTGTGATAAGAACATTTTTTTACGAATTCCAATAAAATCACCTTCAGGAGTTTCGATAACTGCTGGTACTTTTCTGATTGCACCAAGAGCTAAAATTCCTACTTGGGGCTGATTGATAATTGGAGTTCCAAAAACACTTCCAAAAGTTCCCACGTTCGTTACTGTATAAGTACCACCTTGAGTATCATCTGGCTTCAATTTTCCTGCTTTTGCACGAGATCCTAAGTCATTTACAGCTTTTGCCATTCCTAGAATATTCAACTGATCTGCATTTTTAATAACTGGAACAATTAAATTTCCATTTGGTAAAGCAGCTGCCATTCCTAAATTGATATTTTTCTTTTTGATAATATAATCACCATCAACAGCAATATTCATCATCGGGAAATCCTTAAGTGCTTTGGCAACAGCCTCCATAAAAATCGGAGTAAATGTCAACTTCTCGCCTTCTCTCTTTTCGAAAGAAGCTTTATTTTTCTCTCTCCAGTCCCATATATTGGTAACATCTACCTCAATAAATGACTGAACGTGAGCTGATGTTTGCAATGAAGCTGTCATATATCCAGAGATCAGCTTACGCATACGATCCATTTCTATAATCTCATCTTGCCCGTTTACAGATACAGGAGCTGTCTTGCTAACCGGAGCTATTTTTGGCGCTGCTGCTGTTGGTTGTGGAGCGGCGGCTTGTGGAGCTGCTGCAGAACCTCTGCTTTCTATATGTTTTAAAATATCATGTTTAGTAACACGTCCTTCGCTTCCGCTTCCAGAAATGCCTTCCAATTCTGAAATTGAAATGTTTTCTTGCTTAGCAATATTCTTTACAAGTGGCGAAAAGAACTTATCTGAATTTGCAAAATCTTCTTTTGATGCTGAAGATGCAGCTGCTTGTGGCGCAGATGTATTAGCATCTGAAACTGACACGTTTTCTGCTTTTGCCGAAGTAGCTTCTGATGGAGCGTCTACAACAACTCCGCCTTCTATCTCAATAATTGCAATAGTTTGTCCGACTTGAACCAAATCGTCTTTCTCAAAAAGTATCTCAACAAGTTTTCCAGAAACTTCAGAAGGAACCTCACTATCAACCTTGTCTGTAGCAATTTCTAACACTGCTTCATCCACGTCAATGTGATCACCTACTTCTTTTAACCAGTTGGTAATAGTTGCTTCTGCAACACTTTCTCCCATTTTGGGTAATTTCAATTCAAATCTTGCCATATTGTTAACCTAACGGTGTGTTTTAAATTCTTTTGCAAAATTACTAAAAATATATTTGCTTTCAATTACTAGTTTCTTAGAAAATTAACAAATCAAATTGCTTGAGCTGTTTCTTTTTCTATTAAAATCACTTCTCCTCGATCATCGCTAGAATTACTGCCAATCAAGAAATCATCAACTGCCATTTTAAAACTAGAATTCGACGACTTTAAATCCTGCATACTATCTAAAATCTCTTTGTATGTCAGAGAATTTGTATCGTATATATATTGTGTGTGATTATCTGAAATTTTTAGGTCTGCTAACTCACGAAGATAAACTTTCTTCTTTAATTGTCTTTGAAGTCTTTCAAATAAAATAGCATCTTTTGAAACTAAAATATATTCGTCAATATTGACAGTTTTCCCTTTCTTGGTTTTCTTAGAAATCATAAAGAAATACGATCCCATTTTCATCATTATATTAAAGGTAGCCGAAACTTTAAAGTGCTTTTGATAAAAGAAATTCATCGCATTTCTAAAGCGATTCATATAAGTACCATCTTTTATTGTGCTTTCTCCTTTATAATGTATCACGGAAGTTTCTGAGAAATAGTAGTTATCTCTTCCGGTTTTCATCACCATATAAGACAAGTCAATATCGTCTGAATACATAAAGCAGTTTTCATCAAAACCACCAACTTCTAGATAAAGTGAGCGTTTCATGACCATAAATGCACCTACTAATATTTCGGCTTTCGCCAAATTAAATTCGCCCACCGAACTCATATAATACTTATTGAAGGACTCAACCTTCGGAAATATCTTATAAAGGGCGGTAACTTTCGTAAAAGCTACAAATGGCGTTGGCACACCTCTTTTTGATTCGGCAAGGAAATTTCCACGACCGTCAATTAGTCTACAACCAATAATTCCCAAATTACCTTCAGCTTCGGCAAATTTCAAAATCGAAGTAAATGTATCTTCGGCAACGACCGTATCAGGATTCAAAATGCAGATGTATTTACCTTTAGCGGAAGCGACACCTATATTATTTCCTTTAGGGAAACCCGCATTTTCTTTATTTCCTATCAGTGTTATCTGAGGAAATTGCTCACGCACCATTGCGCAACTATCATCTGGCGAATTATTATCGACAACAATAATTTCGACATCAATATCTTTGGTTGCCTTAATTACACTGTCAATGCAAAG
>JBBSRP010000187.1:0-5773 GCA_038242935.1 Flavobacteriales bacterium | reverse complement strand
CTTCAAGGAAAGACGAATTTCTTCGAAAAGAAAGTTGCCGAATATCAAAAAGCAGGCGTTATGAACACAGATTCTGAAGCTCAAAAAATTACTTTCGACGCGGATTTCTAGGATTTTGAAAACATCATATTCTGAAAATCTCATTGCTTGACAGCAAAAGTGCCCTAGCCCCGATTGAAGTGGAAATCCTTTATTGTTTTTGATAAAAAAAAACAATAAAGATTGGAGTGGAAAGCGGGATAAAGCTCCAAAAAACAGAGAAAATCTACCAGAACTTACCCATCTGGTTTAAAAATATAAAAAAATGTACGTAATAAAAAGAAACGGGACGAAAGAGCCTGTGATGTTTGACAAAATTACTGATAGAATTAAGAAATTGTGTTACGGCCTCAACGATCTTGTAGATCCAGTAAAAGTCGCAATGCGAGTGATAGAAGGGCTTTACGATGGTGTTGCAACTTCTGAACTTGATAATCTTGCCGCAGAGACTGCCGCGGCGATGACAATTTCGCACCCTGATTACGCACAATTGGCGGCGAGAATCGCCATTTCAAACTTGCACAGTAATACCAAGAAATCGTTTTCAGAAACGATGACGGATATGTACAATTATGTGAATCCTCGTACAAATCAGGAATCACCATTGCTGTCTGATGAGGTTTATGAAGTGATCAAGGAAAATTCGGTTTTCCTAGATTCTCACGTGTTGTATAATCGTGATTTTAACTACGATTACTTCGGATTTAAAACTTTGGAACGCAGCTATTTGCTAAAATTAAACGGCAAAATCGTTGAACGTCCTCAACACATGTTGATGCGTGTTTCTGTGGGAATTCACTTAGATGATTTGGATTCGGTTTTGGAAACTTATGATCTAATGTCTAAGAAATTCTTTACACATGCGACGCCAACATTGTTTAATGCAGGAACGCCAAAACCACAAATGTCGAGTTGTTTCTTGCTTGCAATGCAGGATGATAGCATCGACGGAATTTACGATACGCTAAAACAAACCGCCAAAATTTCGCAGTCTGCGGGTGGAGTAGGACTTTCTATTCACAATGTTCGCGCGACTGGATCCTATATTCGCGGTACAAATGGAACGTCAAACGGAATTGTTCCGATGTTGAGAGTTTTTAATGATACTGCGCGTTACGTAGATCAAGGTGGTGGAAAACGCAAAGGAAGTTTTGCAATTTACATCGAAACTTGGCACGCGGACATTTTTGATTTCCTTGACTTGAAAAAGAACCACGGTAAAGAAGAAATGCGTGCGCGTGACTTATTTTTCGCAATGTGGACTTCAGATTTATTTATGAAAAGAGTGGAGGAAGACACTACTTGGACATTAATGTGCCCGAGCGAATGTCCTGGACTTTACGATGTGCATGGTGACGAATTTGAGGCATTATACCATTCTTACGAAGCTGCAGGAAAAGGTCGCAAGACGATAAGAGCTCGCGAATTATGGGAGAAAATACTAGAATCTCAGATAGAAACTGGTACTCCTTATATGTTGTACAAAGATGCTGTGAACAGAAAATCGAATCAGAAGAATTTGGGTACCATTAGATCGTCCAATCTTTGTACCGAAATTATGGAATATACCTCGGCAGATGAGGTTGCGGTTTGTAATCTTGCCTCGATTTCGCTTCCAATGTTTGTAGAAAATGGTGCTTTCAATCACCAATTATTATACGACGTTACCAAGCGGGTTACTCGCAACCTAAACAAGGTAATTGACCGCAATTATTACCCAGTCCCAGAGGCCGAAAATTCAAATATGCGCCACCGTCCTGTAGGATTGGGCGTACAAGGTTTAGCTGATGCTTTCATTATGCTTAGACTTCCTTTTACAAGTGATGAAGCTAAGAAATTGAACCAAGAAATCTTTGAAACCCTTTACTTTGCTGCGGTTACCGCTTCTATGGAGCTGGCAAAAGTGGAAGGTCCTTACAGCAGTTATGAAGGTTCGCCGATCTCTCAAGGAGAATTTCAGTACAATTTATGGGGACTTAAAGATGAGGAACTTTCGGGTCGTTGGGATTGGGCTGCTTTGCGCAAAGATGTCCTTGCAAATGGTGTGCGAAATTCGCTACTTGTGGCTCCGATGCCAACTGCCTCTACTTCTCAAATTTTGGGAAATAACGAAGCTTTTGAGCCGTATACTTCAAATATTTACACGCGACGTACGCTTTCTGGCGAGTTTATTATCGTAAATAAGCACCTTTTAGAAGACCTTGTTGAGCGCGGATTGTGGAATGAAACTTTGAAGCAAGAAATTATGCGTCACAACGGATCTATCCAAAATATCGCGGAAATTCCCGAAGATTTAAAGGAACTTTACAAGACAGTTTGGGAGTTGAGTATGAAAGATATCATCGATATGTCGCGTCATAGAGGCTATTTTATCGATCAATCTCAGTCGTTAAATCTCTTTATGCAAGATGCGAATTTTGCCAAATTGACCTCTATGCATTTCTACGCTTGGAAGTCTGGACTTAAAACTGGAATGTACTATTTGCGTACAAAAAGTGCTGTAGACGCCATCAAATTTACGTTGAATAATGACAAAAAAGCTGCTCCGGTTGCCGAGACGATTGCTGCGAGCGAGTTTAAAGCAATGATCGATTTGGCGCGAAATGCCGAGCCAGACGACTGCGATATGTGCGGATCTTAAGTACATAATATTTTTAAAATTAGCAGCTGTCAAGAAATTGATGGCTGTTTTTTTTGGCAGCTGGTCCTGCTATCTGCGGCAATTCCTCGGCAAGAATCTTTTTTTGTTGCCCGCATAAGGAGCTTCCGTTGGTCGCTCTTCTGCAAGCACAAAAAATAGATTCTTCGCCTCCGGGATTTATGCGACTATCAGGGCTGTACATTGTCGTGATTAGTTGATAGAAGCACGTTTTAATTTTCTAAATTTGCACTTCAAAATGACAATTATGGAAGTTAAAGGAATTTATACAGGAATTATAGAAAAAGACAAAGAAGGAAATTACTTTTGCGGCGAATATTTACTGGATTATCAATATACAGAAGCTAGTTTTAAACTTGGTGACGAAATTAATATCAAGTCGGTAATTGTAAATCCTAGCGATCGTAGTTATAATAAATACAACAAAAAATCGCGTAACTTTTTCTTAGCAAACGACAAACCTGCTCAATAGTCTAAGGTATGAGTAATTTCTTTTTTCAAGATAGAACGGTTGTCAATTTGGACGAAGTAGTTTTTAATGAAACTGCGGCTGCTCAGATTAAACGATTTCTTGATGAATATCAGCATCGTGAAATTCTCGCAAAATATGATTTGCCAGTTGTAAACAAAATTTTATTACACGGCAAAACTGGTTGTGGGAAAACAATGACTGCCAAAGCCATTGCGCAAACTCTCAACTGCAAATTGTTTACCGTAAATCTTTCTACAATTGTATCGTCACGTCTTGGCGAAACTGCCAAGAATATTGAGACTCTTTTTAAAGAAGCAAATTACGAGCGTTCGGTTTTATTCTTTGATGAGTTTGATTCATTGGGACAAATTCGTGATTACGATAATAAGGACAATAGTGAGATGAAGCGAGTGGTAAACGCTATTTTGCAATTAATTGATAATTTTCCAGCTAAGTCGGTTTTGATTGCTGCAACAAACCAGTTGCAGATGATAGACGAAGCGCTTATCAGAAGGTTTGAAATGCTGATTGAATACACGTCGCCAGCAAAAGAAGTTCTTGATATTTACTACAATAATTTATTACAGAAATATCCTGAACAATATCGAAAGCTGGATAGAATCTACGATATCTCTTTTGCGGAAGCGAAAAACCATTTATACACTGTCGTAAAAGACAATATTATTGCAGCCGAAAGGTCTAAAATAACTCAATAAAAATCTGATTATGATGCAGTGGGAACAATTGCTGTCTTTAAAACGTCAAGGCGATAAGCACAAACGACTCAGAAAAGAAGAAGACGAAACTCGTTTGGGTTTTGAAGTCGATTACGACCGAATTATATTTTCATCATCTTTCAGAAGTTTGCAGGACAAAACACAAGTTATTCCGCTGTCCAAAACAGATTTTGTACACACACGATTGACACACAGTTTAGAAGTTTCGGTGGTCGGAAGATCTATCGGCCGACTTGTGGGTAAAAAAGTTCTAGAGAAATATCCTTACCTAAAAGAAATTCACGGCTATCAGATGAATGATTTTGGAGCTATTGTAGCTGCAGCTTCATTGTCTCACGATATCGGAAATCCACCATTTGGCCACTCTGGCGAAAAAGCAATTGGTGAATATTTTTCTATAGGAAAAGGACTAAAATATAAAGACAGTCTTACCGCAAAGCAATGGCAAGACCTTTGCGATTTTGAAGGGAATGCAAATGGTTTTTCGGTACTTACAAGTAGTAGGCCGGGAATCACAGGAAGTATTCGGCTAACTTACGCAACTTTGGGCGCTTTTATGAAATATCCAAAAGAGAGTTTGCCAAAGAAACCAACAAAGAATATCGCTGACAAAAAGTACGGATTTTTTCAGTCTGACAAAGCATTCTTCCAAGAAGTAGCTTCAGAATTGGGATTGATTCCAAACAAAACTGGAGACGATATTGGTTTCGAAAGACATCCACTTGCTTATCTTGTAGAAGCGGCAGATGATATTTGCTATACCATTATCGACTTTGAAGACGGAATAAATCTAGGTTTAGTTTCGGAAGATTATGCCTTAGAATTTTTGATAAAACTTGTAAAAGACACCATAAATTCTAGCAAATACAATATTCTAGAAAGTAAAGAAGATCGAATTAGTTATTTGCGTGCACTTGCAATTGGAAGTTTGATTCAGGATGCTGTAAAGATATTTGTAGAAAATGAATCGGCAATTCTTGAAGGAAAATTTCCATATTCCTTGATGGACAAAAGTCGCTATAAAGTTCAAATGGACGAAATCATCAACCTTAGCGCGAAAAATGTGTATGAGAGCAAGGAAGTGATAGAGAAAGAATTGACAGGTTACCAAATTCTTAATCATCTTCTTGATGTTTTTATAACTGCATACAACAATCAATATGATGATAAAATGACCAATTATGATAAGCTCTTGCTGAAGTTGTTGCCAGAAAGACATCATCAAGAAAAAAACACCTTGTACGAACGTCTTTTACATATTGCACACTTTGTGTCGTTGCTCACAGATGGAAAAGCACTTCTCTACAGTAAAATCCTCGGAAATAAGGAATAAAAAAAACCGCAGCTGAATTTAGATTTCAGACTGCGTTTTCTTTATGATTATGCGTACTACTAAGGCTTTCTAGAAATCGTAAACAATTCCAATTCCTAATATCTGCTTAAGCTGAATTTTAGCTCCCTGACTAACTTCTTCGCCATCTATAATTTCTTTGGTCTTGATATCGTCGTCATAAACTATGTGTGTACCTACATTAGCACGAACATATTTATTAACTTTTAGATCAAGTTGAAGTTTCCAATCGATATCAACATTTCCAAATTTATTGATATAATCTGAGTAGAGAATAAGTCGGTTTTCGAGCATTATATTCTCAAAGATTTCGGTTTTGTAATTACTTGAAACTAGAAATCCTAACTCGGTTTTGTACATTTCTCCACGTCTAATGAGTTCTTTCGTAATCGGGTCATAAACTGCGCCTTTCACCCCAAAAGCTCCTTTATTAGCAAGGACTTGATCCGTCACCATTGTATTCTTCATAGTAAGCGGTGAAATATATGCGGTAAAATTATTGTCTTTGCTAGCAT
>JBBSRP010000186.1:0-5893 GCA_038242935.1 Flavobacteriales bacterium | reverse complement strand
TCGAAAGTTTCTCCGATTTCTTCCAAAGTCATAGGATGTTGATCTCCCAAACCGAAGTAAAGCCTTACAACATCTGCCTCACGAGGAGTCAAAGTTTCTAAAGAACGCTCAATTTCTGTACGCAAAGACTCTTGAATAAGCTCTCTGTCAGGATTTGGCGACTCTCCAGAGCGTAAAACGTCATAAAGATTTGAATCTTCACCTTCCACAAGCGGCGCATCCATTGATAAGTGGCGACCTGAGTTTTTCATACTTTCCTTAACGTCATTGACAGTCATATCCAGCTCTTTTGCAATTTCTTCTGCAGAAGGTGGACGCTCATTTGACTGCTCAAGTAAGGCGTACATTTTATTAATTTTGTTGATCGATCCAATTTTATTAAGAGGCAAACGCACAATACGCGACTGCTCTGCAAGGGCTTGCAAAATCGATTGACGAATCCACCATACGGCATAGGAAATAAATTTAAATCCTCTTGTTTCGTCAAAACGTTGAGCCGCTTTGATAAGACCTAAATTACCTTCGTTTATAAGATCGGGCAGGGTCAGTCCTTGATTTTGGTACTGTTTTGCTACAGAAACCACAAAACGAAGATTGGCTTTAGTAAGTTTTTCTAATGCTTGCTGGTCTCCGGCTTTAATTTTCTGTGCTAATTCTACCTCTTCATCTGCGGTAATAAGGTCAACTTTTCCAATTTCTTGTAAATACTTGTCTAGGGAAGCAGTTTCACGATTGGTAACTTGCTTGGTAATTTTAAGTTGTCTCATAAAAGGTGCTGTACTTCTTTAAGTGTACAAATAGTTATACGTTGAGAGTTCCAAAAAAGTTACAATTATTTGAAAAGTTTTTTGAATTTATTGTTATTTTTAAAATATTTTTAGTAAGTAGTTGATAATCAATTATTAGTATTCTTTCGCTTTCGCAAAATTTATTATAGTCGTTGGTTGAATTTACATAATTCTTTGATAATTGTCGTGGATGCGGCGTTGGTATTTCGTAAATTCGGAAATAACTTTTTTGAAATAACTTAAATAACCATAAGATGACCAAATATAAATTTAGCGTTACCAATATTGAAACATTAGAAGAGGTCCCGAATTACTGGACAAATCAAGATTATATCGAATTGCTAAAACTTTTTAATTTTCCCGATGCCGAAAGTATCAAACCTGAAAACCTTCGAGAAATGCTTTTTATGGCGATTGGCGATGAAGAAGCGAACGAAGCGGCTAAAATTCTGCTAAGTTATAAATTATCTGAAGACTTGAACGAAGGACAAATCGAGCAATTGTCTAATGATATGTTGCTAGATAAAATCTCTGAAGAGTATCCAGAAATCCATTTACATTACGCATTATTTAGTATAAATCAGTTATTGTTTCACGCTTACAACGGAACTTTCTTGAATACGAAAGCGACTAGAATTTTGATAGAATTTGATGAAGCACACGAAAATGTTTCCAAAGAATTTATGTTGAAAGCGTTGAATTCGGCACTATCGCCAAGTAATATCATCAAAAGATTATTTGAAGAGCCGATGACTACCGAAGCTAGATTTACAGATGCGGAATCAATTATTTGGCAGCTAAATTCTACAGACAACAAAGAGTTTGAATTGATAACGTCGGATTATTGGATTAATAGAGACGATCTGCCAACTGGCGAATATGAAGGAGAAGTATTGATTGCAGAAGAGATTGAAGAATAAGAATCCAACATAATTTTAAAATCGAAAAGCCTTTACAGAAATTGTAAAGGCTTTTTTCATTAAATAAGCTAAATCAAATAATAACTAACTACTCTCAAAAACTATTTATTTTTTAGCAAACTGGCTAAAATTATACTGCAATCCTGCCTGGACATTTAACGAGTAAGGCTTGTTCGTAACTTCAAACGACCTAAAGTAATACTTGAATATTGGCTCGACATTAATTTGTAGATTCTTCGCTATTTTATAATTAAATCCTGCCCCGAGATTCAGAGAAGCACTTGCTTGTCTGCCGTTGTTGACTTTTCCTAGATAAAGGAATTTGTCATTCGCTTCGGCTTTCACTTCATTTTTACTGAGAAATAATGTGCTGATTCCGCCAATTGCTTCAATCGCGATTTCGCCATTATAAATCTTGTATTTTGCTTCAAGTGGAATTTCGACAAAGCGGATATTCTGAGTTAGTGTAACATTTGAAGCACCGAAATAATTTGCGAGTTGCGCATTGCTCAATGCTATATTGTAATCGACATTTGAAAAGTATCCAGAAATAGCAGTGTTTGGATTTTGAGATATGAGCGGAACGTTTTTAGTAATTAAGCCCAAAGAAGCTTTATTGAGACCTATTCTTATATTTAGTTTGTCATTCGCGATAAAGCCAAAGTAGATTCCATAATTGTATTGCAACTCTGTACCAGTGTTATAATTATCTAGTCGAGGATCAATGTATGACTGTTTTCCGAAATGGTTAAAAGCTGAAACACCGGCGTGTGCAAAAACATAATATTTCTCTTTTGCTGCTTCGATAGAATCCAATTTGTTCTGAGCAGCAAGACGAAGTTCCATTTTTGCTCTGCGTTTTATTGCGATGCTGTCGACTTTTAGGCTGTCGGTTTCTTTTAGAATTTCAGAAGTGACTGCATCAAAGTTTGCAACAGCTTCATTATCGAATTCAAGAGAATTTGTTTTTGTGTTTACAAGCGCTTCTGTTCTAGATGAATTTTTGTCTAAAGTTGATTCAGTTTCAGTAATGTTGTCTTTATTTACGTTGATCTTATTATCCGAATTGTTATTGTTATTGCCAAAAGTACCTACAGCAGCATTGTTGTTATTAATTGAAGTCGCCTTGCTATTTTTACTTTTCGATGATTTTTTCGAAGTGTCTTTGGAATTGTTTTTTGAATCGGCGTTCGAGACGTTTCTTGAATTTAATTTTGAAATGCTTTGACCGTCTTTTTTAGAATTAGAAACATTTCCAGAATTTGATTGTGGATTTGTAGCTGAACTATTTTGAACATTATTTTCTGTCGCATTATTAAACACCGCATCAGTATTTTCTAGAACAGTTTGATTATTATTCAAATCAGTTTTACTTTTAATATCAACTGAATTTCCATCTTTCAGATTAGAATTTGATTGTTGATTTGAAATACCATTATGATCGTTTGCATCAGTTGATTGCGAATTTCCTTCAACTGTAGTTTGAGAATTTTCTATGGTATTGAAGTTTTCAAATGCTGGCATCCAATATGATTTTGTTGCAAAACCAATGAATAGCAGAAGCAAAGCAGCGCCAGTGTAATAGAAATAGAAAGGAATAATTCGTCTCTTCTTTTTCTTTTCTTGAAGTTCTTCATTTATTGCCGCCCAAAGATTCTCGTTTGGAGATTTTTCCAAACCATCAAGCTTTGCTTTAAACAATTTTCCTATATCTTTTTTATTTTCCATTGCTACTACTATATTTGGTATGAGAGGAATTGGCTTCTATAATTTTTCTTTTCAAAATGCACTTCGCTCGATGTAGATTTGATTTTGAAGCACTTTCCGAAATATCCAACATTCCCGAAATCTCCTTATGCGAATAGTCGTCGAGTTCGTACAAGGAGAAAATCAATCGATATTGATTTGGCAATTCTTGTACTAATTTCAAAATATGATCTAGCGGCAAATTCATCTCACTTTCTTCGATATCGGTATTTTGATAATCGTCTTTTAACACAACTAGGTTAAATTGCTTTTTGTAACTATTGATGGCTTTGTTGATCGTAATGCGTTTCATCCAACCTTCAAATGAACCAGTGTTATTAAACTTTTCGATATTGGTGAAAATTTCGATAAAAGCATTGTGCAAATTATCTTCGGCCTCTGCTTCATTGCAGCAATATTTCAAGCTTAGCCCAAAAAGACTGTCCTTGTACAAATTGTACAGCTCTTCTTGCGCCTGACTTTTGTGCTTAATACAGCCTTTTATGATTTTTTCTAAATTCAAAAGAATATTGTAAGTGTTAAATCTAACTATTAAAATTAAAAGTATCGAACTGCTCTTGCGCTAATTTCTGCCGTCGGATTCTTAGCGATGCTAATTGTCTGTCCAGTCACAAAATCAATTCCCTTAACTGTTGCCGCATCAATTTCTGTACTGCTCCAGTATGTTGTTCCTGTTATGTTTCCGAGGTTTTGCGATGATAAGTTTTGATAAATTAAAAGCAACTCTTGCTCTGATGGTAAAAACCAATCTTTTGAATTATACAACAATGCCGTCTTTGAGATTACTGTTCCGTCATTTTGAGCGTTGCAAATTGAAGGGTTTGTATAATAGCTTTGTAAGTTATTATGAAAATTTGCTACTTGAACTGAATTGTAAAAGCCTTTTCCAATATCAGAACTTGTAGTTGATATCGTCGCGCTAGAGCATCCCCATTCAGAAACTGCGAGATCAATTGTCGACATTTCCATATATCTCCAGCCATTGCTGTAAGATCCTTTGTCATAGAATACTATTCCTCCAGCCGAACCTTGCGCTCCAATTGCGAATGTTTCTGTTTGCTCGCATTTCTTTTCAAGAATGATATTCGAAGATCCATTAATGATGGTAATTTTGGTTTCGGTCATTTCGATTTTTCTACTAAAGTTCCAGTACTGCGCAACTGCAGATGTCCCTTCCAAATTAATATTCATTTGAAACTCATCATTCACATATAGAAAAGTCCAAGTTCCAATATAATTTTGTCCATTATAGTGGAATTTTATTGTTCCATCCATATTTGCCGAAAACACGCCGCTCGAATATGAAGTGTCACCATTTAGAGAAAATGGAACTTGCCACACGCAAGCTGGATCTCCACCAAACAATCCGCTGCAAAGCGTGATAAGATCTTCTCTAGAACAACTATCAATTGCAATTTTAAGTTCATCATTGTTGTTTACGGTAAATGTTGTGCCATTTGCCAAAGTCGTGCTGATTGGATAACTGATGCTGATAGATTGACCAAGCGTTAAAGATCCAAGAAATGCACTAAACTCGTCATCACCGCCCAAAGCGTGAGTGCCTGCTATTTCTAGATTTTCATTATAGATCAATAAAGTAAACGGATAGACAAAATCGATGCAGACAATTTCAGCCATTGGATCATTTCCACCTACAGCTACTTTTTGTATCAATTCAAATAAAGGAGAACCTTGAGCAATTAGAGTTCGATTTAAGCCAACAGGTTCATTACTATTCCAGTCGCTTGAGCAGCTACTTAAAGCTAATAGCAAAAAGACGCAGATAAATTGTGATAGGTTTTTCATAATAAGATTTATTAATGGTTGTATATTCTATAGTATTAGAAAAGAGAAAAGGTTGCGTAAAATTTCAATAATAATAGAAGAATGTTTCTGATGTTGGTCCTTGAAATTCAGGCGCGATCATAGTGACTTTAATATGCGTTAGATAGTTTAAAGCGTCAAATTCGGTTTCATAATTCCAAACGTCAAAAATTTGCTTTAAATAAAAGTTGCAATTTTGTGGGATGTATTGTAAGTCGTTGAATAACAATGCTATATTGTTTATTTCATTAGGTGTTTTTATTAAATTTGAAGGCATTGGCACGGTATAAAATTCAAAAAAAGAACTTAAAATTCCATCATAACCGAGAGCGACAGGCCTGTTATTAACATATTGCAAAATTGAGACAGTATTTGCACTATTTCTGAAGTTACGATCGATGTAACCTGCTCCATTCAAGCTGTAGGTATTTGTTATTTGATCTTGCCCCAGTTTTCTTCTCGAAATAGTATTATCACTATTATATGTAAAAGTAGAAGAGGTCGGAAATCGATCTGTTTTCGTTAATCTTTTTAGGCTGTCATATTCATTAGTTATGCTCGACAGTAGAAGGTTATTGCTATCAAATTTTTTTA
>JBBSRP010000185.1:0-5893 GCA_038242935.1 Flavobacteriales bacterium | reverse complement strand
TAAAATGGGCGATACAATCCTCTTCACTACTAAATTCTACTCCAAAACTAAAAATATTCATCTCAATCAGTTTATTACCAAACAAATATACAGAATTATGATTAGTTACGGATATACATAAAATTAATATTCAAACAACATTAAAAAATTTTAACTTACTATTTTTTAGTATTTTAGATTGAATTTTTAATAATTTGATGATTCACTATAAATTATAATTTCTACAATAACCTCATCATCTCTTGCACCACTCCACGTTCAACCGAGGACAAATCTCCTTCTTGCTAAAGGTGATCTAAACCACAGCCTGCCTCGCCTTACTTTAAAGCTGAATCGAGTTTGAAGTCTTTTGGCGAAAGCCAAAAAAATACATTTAAGATTTTTAAATAATGCTGTTTGCAGACCAAAAAATCCTCCAAACTCCCCTATCTTACACTTTCAATTTTTGAACTATGAAAATAAATTTACTGTCTTGCGATACGCAAAGACCAGATAAAAGAGCGATTGCCAAATGTATTATAGTAGAAATAGACCAGTTAACATAATAATGTTAACTTAAAAGTGAATAGTAATTTGGCAATTAACTTATAAGTGAATACATTTGCAATTATAAAACCAATAGCACGCTACAAAAAAGTAGCTTATTATTCAGTTTGTATCAGTGATACGAGTGTTTCTTTGTTTGAAGAGTTTATCAAGCATCACGAAGTAGCAAATAAGGACAAACTGAATCATGTGTTAGAATGGATAAAAATCATAGGAGATAAATATGGAGCAAAAACTCATTTATTTAGACCAGAAGCTGAATTTGCAGATGCTTCGGCATTACCTCCAAAAGGTATGATCGTGAACCTATTTTTGTCGAATTGTGCAAAAAGAAAGCAAATAATATTCGTTTGTATTGTCTAAGAGCAAATGAAAACGTAGTTATTTTATTCAATGGCGATATTAAAACTACACAATATCCTCAAGATTGTCCAAACGTAAAATTACATTTTAAACAAGCTAATCAGTTGACAAAGGCCATAGATGCCGCTTTTAGAGAAAAAGAGATTCGATGGATAGAAGATGGCACCTTGATTAGTTTTGATAACGATTTTAAATTATTCCTTTAAATTATGGAATTTCCAAAAAACAATATTATAAACGACTGGCTGCAAGATAACGGCAAACCCGAAATAGAAAGATTAGTAGCAAAAAACTTGGCAATAGCCAATAAAATCTACGAAATGCTTTATAACCGTGATTTAAAACCAGCTGATTTAGCTAGAATGTTAAATAAAAAACCTTCTGAAATAAGCAAGTGGCTTACGGGAACGCATACTTTTACCACAAAAACCATAACTAAAATAGAAACTGTTTTAGACGATGATATAATTCATATTGAACCACAAAGAGTTTATTTTAAAGTTATGGTTACTGCTGCACAAGATTTCGAAGATGTACCTTTTGAAAATTCAGAAGTACAAACTAATGGTATAGACAGTGAGAAAAAAGCATCCTAGATAATGGCAAATGTTATTGTTCCAGAAAAGATACACCTTGTGCAAGTCAATTGGATAAAAGAAAACACAGATCTTTTAGAAGAGAAACTTGATTGCAACCCCACCTACGATTTTCAAGTAGCTCATAATATGATGCACAATCTTGAAAAAGAAATTGTAAAGATCCGTTTATATATAGATATGAATGGTGAAATTAACGGAAAAACCATTAACCAAGGAGGTAATTACGAAGTCGATTTTATTTTTAAAATCAACGATTTAAATGATCAGTACAAAGTCGAAGAAGAGAAGCCTATTTTTAATGGTGCATTTGTAGCAACACTTTTAGGAATATCTTATTCAACACTTAGAGGAATGCTTTTGACAATATGGAAAGATACTAAGCTAAAAAGTGTAATTTTACCAGTTATTGCTGTACCAGAATTACTTAAAAGCAAACGTTAATAAATAATAGTCCTTCAAAATAAATTTCCTACAGAGGATATTAATGAAAAGCAAGGATCGTAACCAAATCTAAAACAGCAACTAGAGGAAGATTAGTCATTATTTAAAAACTATAGTTTTAAAATCAATCCGGCAAATGCTTTGTAATTCCTTTTCTAACATTGTGTTTTCGTTTTCTACCTTGATGAAGAAAAGCTTTACTATCAAAATTTTTCTCACATCTTTTTAAACAACCTAAATTAATTGGAGTTCCTATTTTGTGGATCAACTTTTTTTGAAATACTAGAATACTCCCCTATATTGCAGTAATAATCTTGAACTATGAAAATAAATTTATTGTCTTGTGATACGCAAAGACCAGATAAAAGAGCGATTGCCAAATGTATTGCGGAGATTTCGGTGAATGTGAATGATTCGTTGGCGAATGAACTGACGGATATTCTGCTTGAAGGAGACGCTGTAGATGTTGAAATAGATGATAAAAACTCTAGCTCGGCGTTGAGAGACTTGCGAAAACTGAATATAGATTACGAAATAGTAGAGTAATTTATTTTCGCTATCTGCGAGCTGTTGATGAATATAACTGGTCTAAAAAGCAAATCGCTTGCATCTAAATAACACAAACGATTGCTGTAATTTGGAAATTAAGTTGCTTTATATGCACTTAATTTTGTTGCCCTGTTGCGTCTAAATTATAGTGAAATGGTTTTGAATCCCAACTCCTGCAGGTCAAACATATAGGCGAAACCATCAGGCGTTGTGTGAATGGAGCTGTGATATTCCGATTTTTTCATCTCTTGATTTTTCATCGCAAACTCACAGACCACTATTCGAATTCCTACTTTTTTGCTTATTTCGATAAATGAATTTAAACTTTCTTCTGTCGCTAAATCTTTCACTACCGAGCTGATTAATACGATTTGGAAATCCATTTTTGGATTATTAGCCTTTAGCGTTTGTCCCGTCATAACTGCCGCTTGAAAGTATCGGGCATTTGGAACAAGTATCGCATATTTACCATTCTGTTTAACGGCATTTTCGACAGCTGCAACACTTGCTGATTGTGCTGTGGCGGGAGTGTACAAAACTAATCCTAGAAAAACGAGAAGGGTAATTAAAAAACGATTTTTCATTATTATTTATTTAAAATTGATTGGTGTGCCACATCTGAAGATGCTGACAATTGAAATTAAGATGGCGGAATTGTATTACTAAAAAATCTGGCTGAAATATTTGATGTGCGTCAATTTTAAATAATTTGCAATCTGCTTGTGACCTAAATCACAACTGCAAAGATAGCCTTTCTAATGTGGGCTGACTGTATCTATTGTTGCATACAATTGTAATCATTGGTTTCCTCAATCTGAAGATGGGGGCCATTGATAATAAAATGGCGGAAGTTGATTGTGGGAAAAGTCTGGTAGAATTATTATGTGGCCGTTATTTTAAAATTTTGTTTCTATTGATAATAAAATGTCGGAAGTTGATAATGGAAATCATTGTAGCAAATGTCTGGGAAATATCGCTACAAAATCTTAATTGCTTTAAAACAATGCAGCTTCTCTGATTATCAAGATCCAAAAAGTGAGGCAATGCACACAAGATGGGTAATAGTTACACAGTGCGGCCACACCGCAATATCTGTAAACCCCTGATTATTAACGGTAATTTTTTTAGGAATGAGAGTTGCCTATATGTTTTCGAACAGAATTTGACCCCTACTTAAAAACATTTATGAAAACACAAACTATATCGTCAAACGACACCTACTTCACCGAAAATATCGATTCGGTAGTACAACATCCCGCTTCCATTTTTGCAAAAGCAAAAGTTGAGAAAAAAGAAACTGCTACTATAACCGACGAAATCACTTCTAAAAGACAACTTTCCAATCGCATTATATTGACCGCAACAATGCTATTACTAGTTGGTGGCGCATCATTAGTGTACTTTCTGCAGCCAGACTTTCAGCAGTTCAATCAAAGTAGAATGAACTCGCCACTCGGAATATCTTTTCTTATTTTGACACTGGGATTGCTTTTATTTAAAGTTTCATTCCTTATATACAACGTGTATTTGTACTTCAAGTATAAGCCAATTGAGTCTGTAACAGATGAATTACTGCCAACAGTGACTGTAATTGTTCCTGCTTACAACGAAGGGAATTTGGTATTGCAAACTTTACGAAGTATTGCAAACAGTGATTTCCCAAGCCAGAAATTACAAATTTTAGCAATTGACGATGGTAGTAAAGATGATACTTGGTCTTGGATGAAAAAGGCAAAAGAAGAATTGGGCGACCGATTAGTTATTTTTCAACAACCAGAAAACAAAGGAAAAAGACACGCGCTTTACCGTGGTTTTAATTTAGGAACAGGCGAAATATTTGTTACAATCGATAGTGATTCGATTATCAAAACTGACACTTTGCGCAACTTGGTAAGTCCATTTGTTGTGGACGAAAAATGTGGTGCTGTCGCTGGTAATGTTCGTGTACTAAACAACACAAACGCTATTCTGCCAAAAATGCTAAACGTGAGTTTTGTGATGAGTTTTGAATTTGTACGCTCTGCCGAAAGTCAATTGGGAAGTGTTTTATGTACTCCAGGCGCTTTGGCTGCGTACAGAAGTTCGGCGGTTTTCAAATGTCTACCAGAATGGATTGATCAGAAATTTATGGGACAAGCCTCAGATATTGGTGAAGATCGTGCGATGACAAATATGATTTTGAAGCAAGGTGAAAAAGTGCTTTTCCAAAGAAATGCAATTGTCTTGACCGATGTTCCAGAACAGTACAAAGGTCTTTACAAAATGTTTATCCGCTGGGGACGTAGTAATGTTCGTGAAAATTTAGTTATGGCAAATTACGTATTCAAAAGCTATAAAGAAGAGTCAAAAGCTGGAACGAGATTATTGTTTATCAATCAATTTCTAACGATCGTAATGACCTACCCATTTCTAATTTTCACCGCATTTATGATCGCAATGCACCCGTTATTATTCATCAGCTCCACCCTACTGGGAATCCTAGTAGTATCAACGTTCCCCGTACTGTTTTACGCAAAAAGATACAGCGCAGCCGAGTCATTATGGGCGTATGCATACAGCGTTTTATACACGTTTGGTCTATTCTGGATAGCACCTTACGCAATTGCAACTGCTGGAAAAAGCGGATGGTTAACCAGAGAATTGCCGGTTAGCTGCTAGCTTTTAGCTGTCAGCCTTTAGCTTTTAGCTTCTCAGTTCGCGTAGAAAAGTTAGTTATATTTATAAGACTCAAAGCCTATATTTACTCTTTATAAGCCACTATTTTAGTGGCTTTTTTTGTTTGGAGAAATCAGATAATTCCTTAGTTCAGTGGATAATTTTGATTGAAAATTATTTGGAAGAGTAAGTTGTCTGTAGAAATCAATCCTTTTAGTAGTATCAGGGTTTTGGAGCTGTTCGCGCTATTCACTTCAATTCCTCGTTGCAGGACTTTTTTTCCAATGCCACATAAGGAGCTTCCGTTGGTCGCTCTTCTGTGTCAGGAAAAAATAGTCCCGCTGCCTGCGGGATTTTCGCTACTATCACGGCTAAATGGAGACTAGTGATTGGGAATTGACAAATCGGGGAATGGGGAATGGGAAATGCAAAGTGGAAAAATGGGCTGAAATTTTAACATCTGGTACATAACTGATTTGAAATAATACTATTTTTCAATCTTTAAATCTTCGTTTTTTTTGATCTTGGGTATTATTTCAATCATTTAAATCTTTCAATTTTTTGATTTATTTTTTTGATTTTTTATATTATTTCAATCATTTAGATTCTTCGAATCTTTTAATCTTTCAATCTTCTGATACCGTATATAGCATACTAGATCTATTTTAACATTGGCGCAGAACTATTTAATCTTTATAAATTCCAAATTATCCTCGTTTCTATGTAACTTGCTAAATTAT
>JBBSRP010000184.1:0-5900 GCA_038242935.1 Flavobacteriales bacterium | reverse complement strand
AATAAAAAGGTAACTTTGTATATATTCTAGAAAAAGTACTGATTATGGAAAATTTAGAAAAACTTGAAGCGGCGATAAAACGGATAGATAGGACTAAAGATGATGTAATTAAATATCTTATAGAAAGTCAGAATCAAATGAAGGCCGAAGGCGAGAAATTTGCCAAAAGCACTAAATTCGAAGAAATTCGACAAAAACTGCAAGATTTAAAAGTAAATTAATGGCATATCAATTCCTTTATGAAGGCGGTTTTCAAAATAGTTATTATTTTGAAACAGAATTTGGTCTTATTTATGAAATAAGATTCAAACCAACTCCTTATTTATTTGGGAATGAAATGCAAGATATCAGCGAAAGTGTTTTTGAGTTCGGTATTTTATTACAATTTAATCCAAATTTAAAATCGCCGTCAGAAGATAAAGAAATTGGAGCCACAGTAGTGGCTGTTTTTATAGATTTTTATAATAAAGTAGGAAATGCAATTTCAATTTACATATGTGATTCTTCAGACGGAAGAGAATTCATTAGAAAAAGAAAATTTGATTCTTGGTTCTCAGAGTTTAACGATGACATATTTCTGAAAATTGACGAAGTCATTTTGGATAATGACAATAACAAATTTCCAGTTTCATTAATTATAGGAAAAGATAATCCATTTAGACATCAGATTATCGATGCTTTTATTGCAATTGCGATTAATAATTCTAAAAATAAAAATTTAAGATAAGTCGAGCGCGGTCTCTAAATACAACACAACAAAAAACAACACAATGCCAAAAGATAATTCAATAAAATCAGTTTTAATAATAGGATCTGGGCCAATAGTAATAGGACAGGCGTGCGAATTTGATTACGCTGGATCTCAAGCAGCTCGATCTATTCGTGAAGAGGGAATTGAAGTTATACTAATTAACTCCAATCCTGCGACAATTATGACCGACCCTTCTATGGCCGATCATATTTATTTAAAGCCGCTTACGACCAAATCTATTATTGAAATTTTAAAAGAGCATCCACAAATTGACGCGGTTTTGCCTACAATGGGAGGACAAACAGCACTTAACTTATGTCTTGAAGCAGAAGAAAAGGGAATTTGGGATGATTTTAATGTAAAATTGATTGGGGTTGATATCAATGCAATCAATGTTACCGAAGATAGAGAGCAGTTTAAACAACTACTTGAAAGAATTGGAATTCCAGCGGCTCCAGCAAGAACGGCTACTTCATTTCTAAAAGGAAAAGAGATTGCTCAGGAATTTGGTTTCCCATTAGTAATCCGTCCTTCGTTTACACTTGGAGGTACAGGTGCAGCTTTTGTACATACTAAAGAAGACTTTGACGAACTGCTTACACGCGGTCTTGAAGCATCGCCAATTCACGAAGTTCTTATCGACAAAGCGTTGCTAGGTTGGAAAGAATATGAGTTGGAACTATTGAGAGATAAAAATGATAATGTTGTAATTATCTGTTCTATCGAAAATATGGATCCAATGGGAATTCATACTGGAGATTCAATAACGGTTGCTCCAGCAATGACTTTATCTGATCGCACTTTCCAGAAAATGCGTGATATGTCAATCTTGATGATGCGTAGTATCGGAAACTTTGCAGGTGGATGTAATGTTCAGTTTGCGGTTTCGCCAGATGCGAATGAAGATATCGTGGCAATCGAAATCAATCCTCGTGTTTCTAGATCATCAGCACTAGCATCAAAAGCAACTGGATATCCAATTGCAAAAATTGCTGCTAAACTAGCGCTAGGATACCATCTTGACGAACTAAAAAATCAGATTACAAAAACTACATCGGCTCTTTTTGAACCGACTTTGGATTATGTTATTGTAAAAATACCTCGTTGGAACTTTGATAAATTTGAAGGTTCAGACAGAACTTTAGGTCTTCAGATGAAATCTGTAGGAGAAGTAATGGGTATTGGACGTTCATTTCAAGAAGCTTTGCACAAAGCAACGCAGTCACTTGAAATAAAACGTAATGGACTTGGTGCAGATGGAAAAAGCTACACAAACTATGAGCAGATTCTTGACAAACTTGCCAATCCGAGCTGGGATAGAGTATTTGTAATTTACGATGCAATTCAGCTTGGAATTCCTTTGAGCAGAATTCACGAGATTACAAAAATCGATATGTGGTTCTTGAATCAGTATCAAGAATTATATCTTTTGGAAAAAGAAATCGCAAATTTCAAAGTTGATACTTTACCAAAAGAACTTTTACTTGAAGCAAAACAAAAAGGATTTGCAGACAGACAAATCGCTCATATGATGGGTTGTCTTGAAAGTGAAGTTTACAAATTAAGAGAAAAATTGAACGTAAATCGTGTCTTCAAATTAGTTGATACTTGCGCGGGAGAATTTACAGCCAAAACCCCTTATTACTATTCAACTTTCGAAGAAGAAATAGAAACGGCAGATGGCAAAAGATATGTTGAAAACGAAAGTATCGTTTCTGACAAGAAGAAAATTGTAGTTTTAGGCTCAGGGCCAAACAGAATTGGTCAGGGAATTGAGTTTGATTATTCGTGTGTACACGGAGTTTTGGCAGCAAAAGAATGTGGTTACGAAACAATTATGATCAACTGTAATCCAGAAACTGTCTCGACAGATTTTGATACAGCTGACAAATTATACTTCGAACCAGTTTTCTGGGAGCATATTTATGACATCATTCGTCACGAAAAACCAGAGGGCGTAATCGTTCAACTAGGTGGTCAGACAGCATTAAAGTTGGCTGAAAAACTAGATCGTTACGGAATCAAAATTATCGGTACTAGTTATGACGCGTTGGATTTAGCCGAAGATAGAGGTCGTTTTTCTGAACTTCTTACAACTTTAGATATTCCTTTCCCACAATTCGGAATCGCCGAAACTGCTGATCAAGCTTCAAAACTGGCAGATGAGTTGGATTTCCCACTTCTTGTGCGTCCTTCTTATGTGTTGGGTGGCCAAGGAATGAAGATTGTGATCAATAAACAAGAATTGGAAGAGCACGTAATTGACCTTCTTAAAAATATTCCTGGTAATAAATTATTGCTAGATCATTATTTAGATGGAGCTATCGAAGCCGAAGCCGATGCAATTTGCGACGCTGATGGCAATGTGTACATCATAGGAATTATGGAGCATATCGAGCCTTGTGGAGTTCACTCTGGAGATTCAAATGCAACTTTACCTCCTTTTAATCTTGGCGAATTTGTATTGCAACAGATCAAAGATCACACTAAGAAGATTGCTGTAGCACTTAGAACTGTTGGACTTATCAACGTTCAGTTTGCAATCAAAGATGATATTGTTTACATTATCGAAGCCAATCCTAGAGCATCTCGTACCGTTCCGTTTATCGCAAAAGCGTATGGCGAGCCGTATGTGAATTATGCTACAAAAGTGATGTTGGGCGAAAATAAAGTTACAGATTTCAACTTCAATCCACAGCTTAAAGGATATGCAATCAAGCAGCCAGTTTTCTCTTTCAGCAAGTTTCACAATGTAAATAAAGCATTAGGGCCAGAGATGAAATCGACTGGAGAAAGCATTCTTTTCATCGATGATTTGAAAGACGATCAGTTTTACGAATTGTATTCTCGTCGTAAAATGTACTTGAGTAAATAAGATATTTCTTAATATCATTTAAATATAAAAGCAGCTGCGAATTTAATTTGCAGCTGCTTTTTTTGTGGAAGTTGTTTTTGCTATTTGTACTAGTACGCTTTCGCGAAATTAGGAAGGACTGAACATTGACCACTTTTGAATTTATAAACTAATGTTGAAGTTCTATTTTCCAATCATCATTATTTTGTTTTTTACGCTTTCGCGAAATTAGGAAGGATCATAAATTTTGCCGTTTTTGAAGTAGTAAGATAATGTTGAGGTTGTGTTTTCCGAATTTCTATTGATTTTTATTACGCTTTCGCGAAATTAAGAAAGACTGAAACATTGGTCACTTTTGAATTTATAAAGTAATGTTGAAGTTCTATTTTCCATACATCATTATTTTGTTTTTTACGCTTTCGCGAAATTAGGAAGGATTAGACATTTGCCATTTTTGAGATATTAAGATATTGTTGAGGTTATCTTTTCCGAATTTCTGTTGATTTTTATTACGCTTTTGCGAAATAGGAAAGATTACTGATTGGTAACTTTCGAAGTTATCTTGTAGTATTAATATTATCTTGTTCCAAAGCCTTTGCAATCATCCCCTCAGGAAGTTCTTTTTTCGCTTTTGCACCCATTTTTCGAAGCTTTTCGACACTTACGATGAGGTTTCCTTTGCCTTCGTATAATTTATTCATTGCTGAATCATAGTCAGATTTTGAATCATCAATTCGCTTGCCCAAACGCGTAAGGTCAGTTACAAATCCTTCAAATTTATCATACAAAGCACCAGCTTGCCTCGCAATTTCCATCGCGTTTTCCTGTTGTTTCTGATTGGTCCACATACTATCAATTGTACGAAGAGTTGCCAGTAAGGTTGTGGGAGTAACAATAATAATGTTTTTCTCAAAAGCTGAAGAGTATAGATTACTGTCTTCTTTTAATGCCAAAGCAAAAGCAATCTCGATTGGAATAAACAACAAAACAAAATCTGGACTTTCCAATTTGTACAAGTCGTGATAGTTTTTCGAAGCTAGCTGATCAATATGTCTTCGGATAGACTGAACGTGCATTTTCAAAAAGTTTGCTTGCTCTTGATCATCTTCCTCATTCGAAAAACGTTCGTAAGCAGTCAGAGAAACTTTTGAGTCGACAATCATTTTCTTTCCATCAGGAAGATTAATCACAATATCCGGCAGTAATTTCGAACCAGTTTCAGTCGTAAAGCTCTGCTGCACCTCATATTCTCTGCCTTTTTCTAGGCCTGATTTTATAAGAACACGCTCCAAAATAAGTTCGCCCCAATTGCCCTGAACTTTACTATCTCCTTTTAGAGCTTTGGTCAGGTTGATAGTTTCCTTACTCATCTGAGCATTGATATCGCTCAAACCTCGTATTTGTTCACGTAAGGCTGCGTGATAATCGATGCTTTGTTTGTGCGTGTCGTCAACTTTCTTTTCAAAATGCATTATTTTTTCTTGTAGAGGACTCAAGATAGAAGCAATATTGACTTTATTCTGCTCTGTAAATTTTAACGACTTTTCTTCGAGAATTTTGTTGGCTAAATTTTCAAATTCTTTTGTAAATTTCTGCTGCAATTCCGCCACTTCATTTTTCTGCTCTTTATGACGCTCCCACAAATGATCAAAGTCCGATTCTTTTCGCGAAAGCATAATCGATAATTCAACTTTATTCTCGCGAAGAATTTCATTGTCAACTTTTAAATTCTCCAGGTTTTTTTCGAAACTAATTCGCTCTTCACGACGATCACTTTTCTGCTCTTCAATTTGATTTGTCGCCATTTGCAGCTTCTGCTCTGCAAAATTAGAATTTGTTGTTGGTTGATTTCTATTTCGAAAAAGAAATCTTCCAAGCAGATAACCAATTATCAAGGAAGCAATGCTAGGAATGAGAATTTCAGAGAAAGACATATTTGGGAAATGTTTTAAAAATAGAACAAAAAAAAACGATTTATAAAGATATAAATCGTTTTTTAGAATTTGGATTAAAAATGGTCTTAGTAACTCACTTCCAATTTATGTTGTCTTAACTGAACTTGAGTTTTTGGTAATTTAGCTTGAGAAATTCTGTACGCTAAATTTTTAACACGTTTTCTTTCTTGTATTATTAGTGGAATATTAATCAAAAATCCAACTACGCACGTAAGCATTAGTGTAAGTAAAAGGCTCATATAAATTACGTGGTTAAATTCCCCAGACAAATTAAAGTCTGAAACAAAGAAATATCCTGAGGCAAAAAATACGGTTGTTGAAATTATAAGTGATAAAGCTT
>JBBSRP010000183.1:0-5932 GCA_038242935.1 Flavobacteriales bacterium | reverse complement strand
CTTGATAACCCCCGAAATGTGGCTGCGAATCTTATTGCTGATGACAAATCTTTGGGAATGCGACTTGTAAAAGACCCTTTTTGTTTTAAATTATTGGAAAGACTTAAAAAGCCATTAGTTTCAACTTCGGCAAATATCTCAGGTATAGCGACACCGTTAACATTTTCTGAAATAAGTGCCGAAATATTAAACGGTGTAGACTATGTTGTAAATTTGCAGCGCGAAAGTCCAGCAGGAAAACCTTCGTCTATAATTAAGATTGGGAATAATTTACAAGTAAAAATTATTCGCAAATAACGCCTTTTGTTAATAACAAATTGTCTTATTTAAAACTGAGATTTTAAAACTTAAAATTATTTTGTCCTTTGTTATTTTATGAAAAAATTAAAAAATCCAATCTTTCAAATTACAACAGAAGCATGCCAACAATTAGGAATTGAAAGCTATGTTATTGGCGGCTTTGTACGTGATTTTATTCTTGGAAGAGCGGAGAAAAAAGATATTGATATTGTGGCAGTGGGCAGCGGAATTGAACTTGCGTTAAAAGTATCGAGCCTACTTCCTAACCGTCCGAAAGTTCAAGTATTCAAGAATTATGGCACTGCAATGCTACGCTTTAGAGACATGGATATTGAATTTGTTGGTGCTCGAAAAGAAAGCTACAACCGTGATAGCCGAAATCCTATTATAGAAAGTGGCACGCTTCAAGAAGATCAAGAACGCAGAGATTTTACGATTAACACATTGGCCTTTTCTCTTAACGAAAATGATTTGGGAGATTTAATTGACCCTTTTAATGGTTTGGAGGATATTAACAATAAAATTATCCGAACTCCTCTCGATCCTGATATCACTTTTTCTGACGATCCTTTACGTATGCTTCGCGGAATACGCTTTGCGGCGCAATTAGATTTCGAATTTGACCCAATCGCTTTTGAGTCTATCCAGCGAAATAAAGAAAGAATCGAGATTATTTCGGGCGAGCGGATTGTAGAAGAATTAAATAAAATTCTCTCTTGTCCTCAACCTTCTCGCGGAATGTTGCTTTTATACAAAAGCGGACTTCTTGATATAATTCTCCCAGAATTGACAGCACTTAATAATGTTGAAGAAATTGAAGGTCAAACTCACAAGAATAATTTTTATCACACACTAGAAGTTGTAGATAATATCTCCCGAAATACTGAAGATGTTTGGCTACGTTGGGCAGCGCTTTTACACGATATCGGAAAAGCACCCACAAAGCGATTTGACAAAAAGATAGGTTGGACATTCCACGCACACGAATTTGTGGGAGGAAAAATGGTCAAAAAGATTTTTGAACGCCTGCATATGCCACTGAACCAGAAGATGAAGTTTGTTCAGAAAATGGTAATCATGAGCTCAAGACCAATTGCTCTCTCAGAAGAAATTGTTACAGACTCCGCAGTAAGACGATTGATTTTTGATGCCGGCGAAGATGTAGAATCTTTAATGACCCTTTGTTCAGCAGATATTACAACTAAGAATCCTCAGAAATTTAAAAAGTACCATCAGAATTTTGAAGATGTCCGCAACAAGTTAGTTGAAGTGGAAGAGCGCGATCAAGTTCGTAATTTTCAACCACCAATTACTGGCGAAGAAATTATGGAGCTTTTTGACCTAAAGCCTTCACGCGAAATCGGAGTTTTAAAAGAAGCAGTAAAAGAAGCTATTCTCGAAGGTGATATTCCAAACGACTATCAAGCCGCTTATGACTTTGTGGTTAAAAGAGCTGCAAAGATGGGTTTAGAAAAAGTAAAATAGAGGAATTTAATAAGTCATTTTTCATTTGTATTAAAAGATATTAGAAATGGTTAAAAGAGACAAAGCAGTTATTATTTGGCTGCTATCGGGCTGTGTTTTATTATTTATAATGGTAGTTGTAGGCGGAATCACAAGGCTTACAGATTCAGGGCTTTCAATGACCGATTGGCATTTGGTTACCGATACCTTCCCTCCTCTCACGCACGAAAAATGGGTAGAAACTTTTGAGGAATATAAGAAGTTTCCAGAATATCAGAAGATTAATATTCACAACGATTTTACTTTAGACGATTATCAGTTTATCTACTTTTGGGAATGGTTTCACAGATTTATCGGACGAATCATTGGACTGGTTTTCGTAATTCCGTTTGTATATTTCCTCATCAAAAAACGCCTTTCAAAAGCAACTATAAAAAAATGCGTAGTGCTTCTTTTTATGGGGGGATTCCAAGGTTTCTTGGGCTGGTTTATGGTTAAAAGTGGCCTTATAGACAATCCAGATGTAAGTCATTTTAGACTTGCGCTACATCTTACATTTGCCTTTATCACATTTGCGTATACTTTTTGGGTAGCTTTAGATTTGATTTATCCAGACAATAAAATTGTAATTTCAAAGCAGCTTCAAGCAATTACGAGAGTGGCGTTCATCATTTTATTACTCCAAATCATTTATGGAGGCTTTGTAGCTGGACTTAATGCTGGATTAATTCACAATCATTGGCCACTTATGAGCGACGGACAGTTTATGCATGAAAGTATTTTTCTAGAAGAAAGCAACAATCTGCTTCGCCTTACAGAAGGAAAAAGTGGGATTCAGTTTGTTCATCGTTCTGTAGCTTATTTAGTTGTAGCTTCAATATTATTTTTATGGTATAGAAGTCGCAAGGTACCTTTAGACCAAGCAGCGAAAAACAGTATCAATGCTTTAGTACTTTTAGTATTCCTACAATTTACTTTAGGAGTTTTCACATTGCTTTATGCTGTGCCATTGTGGTTAGGATTGGCGCATCAGATTGGAGCTTTCTTCCTGCTTACAGCGATGACATTCACCTTACATCGATTGTCAAAATAGAAATTCACTAGATAAAATGGCCAAACTTTCTGCGGAAGCTTCTTTTCTCGACTTGTCTGATTACGGAAGACCTTTTGCAACATTTATATCAGAAAAATTAAAATATACTGCTGTCACGCCCTTGCATATTACCTATATTTTTGGAATCTGTGGCCTAATAGCAATCTATTTTATTCTGCAACAGCAATTTATTTGGGCCGCAGTCTTCATTGTTATCAAATGCATCATTGATGCTGCAGATGGCGAATTGGCCAGAGTAAAAAACACTCCTTCATATATAGGTAGATACTGTGATAGTATTTTCGATTTTTTTTTAAATTTTGGATTCTTATTTGCAATTTGCATTGTCACTGACGGCTCCATTTGGATTACGCTACTTGCATTCTTCTGTCTGCAACTTCAAGGCACGCTTTATAACTTTTACTATGTAATTCTAAGACATAAATCTGCTGGAGGCGATCAGACATCTAAGATTTTTGAAATTGAAGCTCCTATTGCCCTCGGCAGTGAGAGTCAAAAAATTGTCGATATATTTTTTAAAATCTACATTCTGTCCTACGGAATTTTCGACAAAATAATTTACAAGCTCGACAAGGATGCAGCTAAATCAGAAATTTTCGACTCTTGGTTTATGACTTTTGTTTCAATTTACGGACTGGGTTTTCAACTGCTCTGTGTCGCCTTGGGATTAGCTTTCGGATTAATAGCTTATATTCTGCCCGCAGTAATTATGGCAACGTTATTTATTCCTATTCTGATTGTAACTCGCAAACTTTTATATTCTCCTATTTAAGAAAATTAAAAGTAATGCCAGATGGCTGTTATTGTATTGATGCAGAAAAAACATTATACTGTAAACATTTCGGAAATTTCTATAATAACTTTCGTCGATAATATTCTGATCTTTGAAGTATTAATAACCACAAAAGAATAAACTATTATGCCAAATTCAGATGAAATTAAAGGAAACTGGAACGAAATGAAAGGAAAACTAAAACAAAAGTATGGTGAACTTACAGATGACGATTTAACTTATGAAGACGGTAAAGAAGATGAAATGTGGGGGAAACTTCAACAGAAATTGGGTAAAACCAAAAAAGAAATCAATTCTTTATTTGATTAATAAATTTTAAGTTAAGCTATAATATGCAAAACTTTGTTCATATTTTTCGAAGGGTAAATTAACCTAATAATTACATTTTAGTAATTATGTACTAATTATCCTTTACTGACTGTTTCAAGCATTTATAAACAATGTTTGAAACAGTTTTTTTTGTGCCGCAATGTCACATTTCAGAAAATCTTAGTATTAGATTTTTTGCTTTCGCTAAAAGAATATTTACTACAATTGGTAATAAAAACTTCAAGTTACTTCTTGCAAGATATCTGGTGTGGGGTTTTATCTTCAGCCGAAGCTGTAAAATTGTCAGGACTCTGATTCAATTATTACACGACTTTCTGTCAAACACGAAGGATAAAATCAATTAAATTTAGTGATTATCATATTTTTATTATAATTCAATATTGTTTTCGTGGCAAAACGACTTACGCGTCGTAACTTTGCAATTAACAAAAAAATATAGCCACATAATGTCAATTGCGTTTGTTCGGAAAAATATAAAGTTGATTAGACTGCGAAAGCTGGTATTAGTATCAATTGTGATTGGCTTTCTAGCTGCTTTCCTTGGACTTATTTTAAAACATATCACAGAACATTACGAGCACTTATTATTTGGACAGAGCCAAAAGAATTGGATTTTTCTACTATTCTTTCCCATCTTTAGTTTGTCTATAATTTCTCTTCTACGAACATACCTTTTCAAGAAAAAAGAAAACAAAGGCATCAAAGAAATTTTTGCTACAATACAATCTCGCAAAAAAAATCTTCCAGCTTATAAAATTCCTTCACACGTCATCAACGGCTTCCTTACTGTAATATTTGGAGGATCAACAGGAATTGAAGTTTCAACGGTGGTTGCAGCCGCAACCATCGGATCTGTAGCGCAGCAAAAAGAGAATCTCTTCGCTAGATACAAAACACAGCTTGTTTGTGCCGGCGTTGCGGCAGGAATAACCGCATTATTCTGCAGTCCAATTGCTGGAGTTTTATTTGCTTACGAAGTAATTTCGAAAAAGTTGAACAAATCTTTTGTGATCGCTTGCTCCATTTCTGTAGCAGTTGCGTCCATCCTATTAATAGTTCTTGACGAGCCATCAATGTTTCCGCTAAAAATTAATAATTGGAATTATTCAGCTATTCCGTTTTTTATTTTATTAGGAATATTAGCTGGAGGTATTTCAGTTTACTTCACGAAGACCTGTTTGTTTTGTAAAGAAAAATTTGCTTTGCTTAAACACGATCATCACAAAATTATTTTGGGAGCTGTCATTCTAACCATTTCACTTTTATTTGTTCCTCAACTATATGGAGATGGTTATCACGCAGTCAGAATAGCACTTGCCGATTCAAATCCCGAACTTACAATGACGTTTATTTTTGGAACGGTGCTTTTATTAATTCTAAAGCCACTTATTACCTCTGTGACCTTAGCAGCGGGAGGCGATGGTGGAGTTTTTGGCCCTAGCTTATTTGTCGGTGCATTTCTTGGATTACTTACTGCCGCGCTCCTTAATACAATATCTGGAGTAAACGTTATTGCGCTCAATTTTATGGTTTTGGGTATGGCAGCAGTATTAAGTGCTAGCATTCACGCACCTTACACTTCAATTTTCTTATTGTGTGGCGTTATCAATGATTATAGTCTACTAGTACCGCTAGCCATTGTTTGTCTTACTGCAAAATATACTGCAAAAGCAATCTATCCTTTTACAGTTTATACTTTTACGCCGCAGAAAGTTTAGATTCGGCGACAGCCTAAACTCGCTTGCCATTCTTTCATAAATCTCCGATTGTTAATTACTTTTTAGCGTAACACTCAATATAAGTTTTACCTTTGCAGTCTCTTTAAAAAAATGATTATGGTTTATAAATTCAGAGTAATTCTAGATACAGAAGAAGATATTTTTAGAGATATCGCAATCCTTGAGGACGATACTTTAGAAGATTTTCACAAT
>JBBSRP010000182.1:0-5975 GCA_038242935.1 Flavobacteriales bacterium | reverse complement strand
ATTATTAAATAACTAATTGTATTTTCGCAACCTAAATTAAAAAAATAACATATCAGAAATGGCAGTTTTATCAAAAATTAGACAACGTTCTTTGCTTTTAATACTCGTTATTGGCTTCTGTTTGCTAGCATTTATTGTTGGTGATATCTTCAGTAGCGGAGGTTTTAATTCAACTTCAAAATACGTTGGATCTATTAATGGAAAGGATATTAATTTTGAAACTTTCAGAATTAAAGTAAGCAATCTTGAAAAGGACGGTCAGGGAATGACTTCTACTCAGGCAGCAGATCGAGTATGGGATCAAGAGATTGCCCTTGCTATATTAGAAAATCAATTTGATGAACTTGGAATTCAAGTAGGTCAGAGTCACATTATCGAGGTTTTGAAATCTGATCCAAATATTGGACAGAATCCAATGTTTCTTAATGAAGCTGGAATGTTTGACATCGCAAAATTTCAAGAATTTTTCAGAGCAAATCCCGCACAAGCACAAGCTTTAGTTGAGCGTGAGAAAGACGCTGAGCTTAATGCGAAATTCGGGATGTACAACTCAATGGTTCGTGGTGGTTTGTTTACCACAAATGACGAAGCACAACTAGCATACCGTATGGAAATGGACAAAGTGTCATTTGATTACGTTGCTGTTCCGTTTTCTTCAATCAAAGAAAGTGATGTAAAGGTTTCTGATGATGAAATTGTTTCATACATGAAGAAAAACGAGAAAGATTATAAAGCGGAGAAATCGAAAGAAATCGAATACGTGGTTATACAGGAAAAGCCATCTACGGAAGATGATGCGGAAATCAAGTCAAATTTAAATAAATTGATGTCTTCTCAAGTAGTTTATAATAATTCTACTAAGACTAATGATACTGTAGCAGGTTTTAGATCTACTAATAATATTACTGATTTCATTAATGCAAATTCAGATGTTCCTTTTGATTCTACGTTTGTAGCTAAAAAAGATTTACCAGCAGCAGAAGCAGATAAATTATTTTCTCTACCAACAGGCGAGTTTTACGGACCATACAAAAGAGGTGACTACTACGTAATCTCAAAAATGTTGGGAAGACAAGCTGGAGCTAGCGCAAAAGCAAGTCATATTCTTATCAGTTATGAAGGAACACAAGTACCATCAAAGAAAGAAGTAAGAACGAAAGAAGAAGCTAAAGCAAAAGCAGAAATGTTACTAGCTCAAGTAAAAGCAAATCCATCTTCATTCACATCTGTTGCAATGATGAATTCTGATGATTCTTCGGCAAATCAAGGTGGAGATTTAGGTTTCTTTCAACCGAATCAAATGGTAAAACCATTTAACGATTATGTTTTCAATAATAGCATTGGATCTATCGGTCTTGTTGAAACTGATTTTGGATACCACATAATTCAGGTTACAGACAAAGAAGATGCTATCAAATTGGCTACTCTTGCCTTGCAGATCAAACCTTCAGAGAAAACAACAGATCAGAATTATACAAAAGCGGTACAATTTGAAATGGATGCTAATGATAAGGATTTCGCGACAGCGGCAAAAAATGGAGGAGTTACAATTATGCCATCTATAACTGCGGGAGTTATGGATGAAAACTTCGGAACTTTAGTAGCACAAAGAGCTATTGTAAGATGGGCTTTTGAAAAAGGAACTAAAGTAGGTGACGTAAAAAGATTTGAAGTAGCAAACGTAGGAAATGTAATTGCTAGAGTCAAAAAAGTAAATGATGCAGGGCTTATGGCTGTTGCTTTGGCACGTCCATCTGTTGAGCCAATGCTTATGAATGAGAAAAAAGCTGACATTATTTCTAAAAAAATAAATGGGTCTTCTCTTGAAGAAATCGCTAAAGCTAATACATCAACTGTTCAGAAAGCTACAGATCTTTCTTTGAGAAACGCTATGATTCCTAATGCTGGTCCTGAGCCGAAAGTTGTAGGTACTGCAATGGGAATTGGACAAGGCAAAATGTCTAAAGCGATCGTTGGAAATTCTGGTGTGTATGTTGTAAAAACTACAGCTGTTACAAAAGCAGAAGCTCTTAAAGATGTTGCTCCGTATTTGCAACAGATTAAAACTCAAAAAGCAGGTGATGCTAACAGATTGTTACCAGCATTAAAAGGAAAAGCTGACATCGAAGATAATAGAGCAGAGTTTCAATACTAGTCTCAAAATATAAGCATACAAAAAGAGCGACTGAAATTTTTTCAATCGCTCTTTTTTTTTATGATAAATCGAATTTTATTCCAATATCAGTTCGCGATAAGGAATCACTGTCTGATATCCTTTGGATTGAAAGTATTCAGTTGGATTTTCTTTGGCTGCAGCCAAAACAAAGTCGCCACCCCAACCACCAAGGCTTTTGATCGTACCACTGAAATCTTGAAACAACTGCTGCTTTATAGTTGGAACTTCCAGCACTTCTGATAGTATCTGTTCGTGCTTCTCTAGATCTAAACAAAACTGATTATAATCTTCCGAAGTGCTTATGCTCTGCGTAAGTTGATTAATTCGCGAAATAGTGTTCTCTAAAACTAGCTCTCTCTTTTTGTAATTTCTGATTGTGGCGTTGCTATCTTGTTTTCTGTTCAGGTAAACAAAGTAAATATTCTTTCGAAATTCAGGTCGAAAATTGATTGAGTAAAAGCTAGATTCGCCCTCTGCAATCTGATAAATAATAGCTCCATTTGCTTTCGCGGCAGCAATATCATAACCACTACCTCCAAACGTTGTTTTAAGTAGATTAAATGCGTTGGTATTTGTCCACTCAGCAATATTGTTGATCAGAGTCGAAGACGTGCCTAAGCCCCAAGATTTATCAAAATCGAGATGTGTTTCTATTAAAAGCTTTTTCTGGTCATTTACAAACTGTGGATTTTGGAGATATGCTCCGTGCAAAATGCCTATCAGCATATTTCGGATTTCTCGATTTTCTGGAATTCCTCCAGAGATAATCTCGTCGTAAGTTATGTGAGTTTCAAACCAAATTTGGTTCTTTTTGTCAAAACTTCGCCACTGAATTCCAGATTTATCATTTGCAGTTACGCATAAATCCTGACCGTAAATGGTAGGTAGAGCAAGAGATTTTGCGCCGTCAAGAACTAGATACTCTCCGGTAATAAGTAGTTTGCCGTTGCTGTAAAATCGTTCTTTCAAACCGTAATTATTTAGATTCTATTTCGCGTTGCTTTGATGAGTTCAACAACTGCGGCGTGTGTCACAGTATTTGATTTAAAGTGATTTCGAACTTCTTTTCGTTCGTCGTCAGAAGCTTCAAGTTGATTTAGAATATTATTAAGGTGCATTTTCATATGTCCTGCTTGAATTCCTGTCGTAGTAAGCGATTTTATAGCAGCAAAGTTTTGGGCTAATCCCGCCGCTGCAACTATCTGCATTAATTGCGGAGCCGATGGTTGTTTTAGCATTTCCAAACTGAATTTTACCAGCGGATGCAATGATGTAAGTCCACCCACCGTACCAAGTGCTAGAGGAATTTCTAGCCACATTGTAAAGATTCCATCCACGATTTTTGCGTGCGATAATGATGAATAAGAGCCATTGCGAGATGCGTAAGCGTGAATTCCGGCTTCGATGGCTCTAAAATCATTTCCCGTAGCGAGGATTACCGCATCAACACCATTCATAATTCCTTTGTTGTGCGTAACTGCTCGATAAGGTTCTACTTCGGCAATTTGAATCGCTCTGATAAATTTCTCCGCAAAATCTTGTGCATTTGGAATACTAGAATCTGCCAATTCTGAAACTTGGCAAGATACTTCTGCACGTACAAGGCAATTAGGGACATAGTTGGACAAGATGCTCATTATTACCTGAATATTCTTTTCTTCTGTCGTAAACTCTGAGTAGATTTCTGCTTGTGCCTGAAGAGTTTTGCTGAATTCTTCTAGGCAAGTATTTATAAAATTTGCGCCCATACTATCCTTTGTTTCAAAAGTTGCGTGAAGCTGATAGTAATTGGGTATTAAATTTGTTTTGTCTTTTAATATGATATCAAGAATTCCGCCACCGCGTTTCTGCATATTGTGCGTAAAACTATCGGTATTTGAAAAGAAAAGAGGTTTGATTTTATTTATAAAAGTTTGAAGTTTTTCTGTGCTTCCGCTAAATAAAAAATGGACCTGACCGATTTTTTCGGTGTTGATGATTGTCGTTTTAAATCCACCACGATTACTCCAATATTTTGCAGATTTTGCTGCTGCTGCTACAACCGAACTTTCTTCGATTGCCATAGGCAAAGTATAATTCTTATCATTTATCAAGAAATTGGGTGCAACTCCAAGAGGAAGATAAAAATTAGTTATTGTGTTTTCTATAAATTCATCGTGAAGCAATTGCAGTTTCTCGTCTGCATTCCAGTATGTAGTCAGTAATGCTTCCACTTCTTCTGGTGTAGAAAAATAGGTTTTGGCTATCCATTTTATTTTTTCTAGTTTGGATAACTTAGAAAATCCTGCAATAAACTTATTCATTTAATCCAAATATTTATCGGCAAAGATAGGTTTTCAGATAGCAATACAATATAATTTAATATTGCAAATCATGTCTTCGGCTTTAATCCCGCAAAAAAAACTATATTCGTTCCACTTCTCAGAATATCAGCTTCACTTTAACACCCGAAAGTGCTGATAAGTGCAAATTTTTCACTAAAATTGACAGTTTTTATATCTACAAATTTATGATGCATTCAAAGAGGCTTACGCTGTTGCTGTTATTCTTCTGTATATCAGTAGTCGCGCAGCAAAAAATTACTGTTGAGGGTATCTATTCCGGTACATTTAGAACCAAAGGAATGGATGAACTTCAATCAATGAAGAACACAAATCAGTACACTGTACTTAATTTTGATCAATCAAACCGCAGTTTTTCTATAGATTTATACAACTACTCAACTTTAGCGAAAGCGGATCAAATAATCTCATCTGCAGATTTTGCGCCACTTAAATCCATTGATAGTTATATCTTTAGCAAAGATGAAAAGCAACTTTTGTTGGCAACAAATACAAATCCTATTTACAGGCACTCGTTTACTGCAAATTACTTTTTATACAATCGCGACACTAAAAGCCTAGTTTCTATCGCGGACTTCGGGATTCAAGAACCTGCTTTTTCTCCTGATGGAAAGCAAATAGCGTACGCAAAAGATAATAACCTTTATGTATACACGATAGCTTCAAAAGAAACGAAGCAAATTACTTTTGACGGATCTAAGAATACAATCATTAATGGGATTTCTGATTGGGTTTACGAAGAAGAATTCGCATTTGTTCGTGCTTTTGATTGGAGTGCAGATAGCAAGAAGATCGCTTATATAAAATTTGATGAAACTCTCGTTCCAGAATTCTCAATGAATATCTACGAAGGAAGTCTTTATCCAACTAATCAAACTTTCAAATATCCTAAACCGGGAGAGAAAAATTCAAAAGTTTCTCTGCAGTTGTATTCTTTGGATAGCAATAAAACTTTGACCGTAGATTTAAGTAAATACCAAGATTTTTATATAGCAAGAATTCAGTGGACAAAAGATCCAAACATTTTTAGTGCGCAGATCTTAAATCGCCATCAAAACAATCTAGACTTGCTATTTGTTGATGGCAAAACAGGAAAAACTTCGGTTACTCTTAATGAGAAAAACGATACTTATGTTGATGTTACAGACAATCTGACTTTTCTAGACAACAATAGTTTTGTTTGGACTAGCGAGAAAGATGGCTTTAATCATATTTATCTGTACGATAAAAACGGAAAGCTTATCAATCAAGTTACAAAAGGACCTTGGGAAGTTAGTAGTTTTTACGGATTAGATTCAAAAAACTCGAAGGTCTATTTCCAATCTACAGAAGATGGATCTATCAACAGATCTGTTTACAGCATTGGCTTGGATGGAAAAAACAAGAAAAAGCTTTCGCTAAAAGAAGGAACAAACTCAGCAACATTTAGTCCGAACTATGAATTCTTTATTAACTCT
>JBBSRP010000181.1:0-6057 GCA_038242935.1 Flavobacteriales bacterium | reverse complement strand
GAAGATGGAAGTTATCCAGCAGTAAAATCGCTGAGCGAAATTGCTGGGACTGCTTCAATATTGATCGCTGCCGAGCTTATGATAAGTAACAACGATGGAAAAGGCTTATTATTTGGAAACATTAGTGGCGTTCCTCCTACAGATGTCGTAATTATTGGCGCTGGCACAGTTGGAGAATACGCAGCAAAGACCGCTATAGGAATTGGTGCTAATGTCAAAGTATTTGATAACAGCATTACCAAACTTCGCAGACTTCAGAATAATTTGACTCAAAATATTTTCACTTCTACCATTCATCCCAAAACGTTGCTTAAAGCGTTGCGCAGATGCGACGTCGCAATTGGCGCGATGCACGGCAAAGAGCGCTGTCCAATTGTAGTGTCCGAAACCATGGTGGAGCATATGAAACGTGGCGCCGTAATCGTCGATGTTAGCATCGATACCGGAGGATGCTTCGAAACTTCGGAAGTGACATCCCACGAAAAACCAACTTTTATCAAGAACAATGTAATTCATTATTGCGTTCCAAATATTCCGTCACGCTATTCAAAAACCGCATCACTATCTATCAGCAATATTATCACGCCCTACCTTATCGAAGTTGGTGACGACGGCGGTATTGAAGAGTCAATTCGCTCAAATGTCGGACTTCGAAACGGCGTTTATTTGTATCACGGAATTTTAACCAGCAAAACGATTGGCGAATGGTTCGGATTGAATGATAGTGACATCAATTTATTTGTGTTTTGACATTGGTTTCAGTTACCTTTGCGCAAAATAAATTACAATGAGATTTAGATTTAGACTCGCATATTACCTCGGCGGCTTTGCAGTAGGCATATTTTTTCTTACAATGATTTTAAGCGGAAAAGACATGCGATGCACCTATTTTCCTAACGGTAGAGTTCTCAATGATCTTCGCAATAAGCCTTTCCATTATTCAGAAGCTGCATCAGCTGTCCTTGCGGAGTCGTGGATTGACACTGTTGATATCAAAAATACTTTGACGCACGGCGATGTAGATTTTGACCGTAGCAATACAAAGATTGACAATGGTAAGATTTACGTAATTGAAGGTAAGACAATGCAAAATGTCCCGATTACTTTAAAAATTGTCAATTATAGCAGCAAAGCAGTTTTAGAAGAGATTACAAAATAAAATAATCAATATACTCAATAAAGCCATTACAACAAGTGATGGCTTTTTTATTGAAATACTATTTTTGAGGAGCTATTTCCAGCTTTTGCGGCAAGTCCTCACAAAAAACGCCATTTTTTTAAGTCACAATAAAAGCTTCCTTCGGTCGCTTTATTCTGCCCAAAAAATACACTTTTTTTTTGCTCCGGGCTTTCTGCGACAATCTGGGCTAGGGGTTTTGGGGAATATTCAAGATTTGAATATTCCAAGAAATAACAAGTTATAAATAGTTTTTATTCATATAAACTAAAACTTGAAACAACTTTCACAAATATTTAATAATTAAATTTTTATGAAATAATAATGAGCGAATTTTTAAAATTATTTTACAATTAGTAATACAATTTTTATAGCTTTTATAGTTTCGATTACTAGAATTATTACTGATGTCACAAATATTCCCGTAAACATTAAAGCAAAAATAGTTCAAATGGGTTCAAATTCTCAGAAATAATTTGTACTAGAGTTTCGATTGCTAAAAATAAGCTTCCGACTAAGAATAGAGTTCTAAAGAATCCTGTAACTGTCTTTAATTTTCTGTTTCTTCTAAGAATTCTAGGAAAATCATAAATTAGAGCTATACTTAATTAAGCGTAAGTTAGTAGTAAATCATCTTTAATGTTATATTATTTAGTAACTACCGCGCCCAAAAGTAGAAGGAAAATAAGATGGCCGTTACAAGAATTGTAGTATAAATAGCTGGATTTATTTTACATCTCTTTGTCATATTAATTGTGATCTTTCAATCTTTCAATCTTTCAATCTTTTAAATCTATTTTTTAAACAACTTCCTCGCTACAATCACTTTCATAATCTCATTGGTACCCGCATAAATTCTTGCAACTCTATTATCAACGTACATTCTCGAAATTGGATATTCCCACATATAGCCGTAACCGCCAAAGAGCTGCAGACATTCGTCCACTACTTCGCCGCACATATCACTTGCACTAAATTTAATCATCGAAGCAGTTTCTGCCGAAAGCGTTTCATTCATCAAATGCTCAATACTTGAATCCAAAAATGATTGATGTAATTGCAATTTCGTAGCACATTCTACCAATTTGAACTGCGTATTCTGAAATGACGAGATCGAATTTCCAAAGGCGGATCTTTCATTCGTATATTCAATTGTACTTTCTATTGCACCTTGAGCAGTTGCTACCGCTGTGATGGCAACTGTGAGTCGTTCTCTGGCGAGCTCACTCATCATTATATAAAATCCTTTTCCCTCCTCGCCTAGCAAATTTTCTTTTGGAACTTTTATATTATCAAAAAACAACTCGGCTGTATCTTGAGACTTCATTCCAATTTTTTTGAACGGTTTGCCTTTCGCAAAACCTTCAGAATTAGCGTCAATAATTAAAAGTGAAACGGCCTCGTCATCCGTATTCTTGTTTGTTTTGACTGCTACAATTACCATATCGCACATATAACCGTTGGTTATAAACGTCTTCTGCCCATTTACTAGATAATGATCGCCACAATCCTGTGCGGTTGTTTGTATAGCTCGCAAATCACTACCGCAGTTAGGCTCTGTCATTCCTATTGCAGTGATGATTTCGCCCGAAGCCATTGCCGGTAGATATTTAGTCTTTTGATCTTCTGTCCCGTATTTCAACAAATACGGTGCAACGATATCTGAATGTAGAAAAAATCCCGGTCCTGAGATTCCTTTTTTTCCAAGTTCTTCTATAAAAAGTGCACTAAAAGAAAAATCCAATCCACTTCCACCATATTTTTCGGGCATATCCAAGCACAATAGTCCCAAACTTCCTGCTTTTGTCCATAATTCGCGAGGAACCATCTGATTTTCTTCCCATTCAAGCTGATAAGGCACCATATCTGAATTGATAAAATTCAAAATCATCCCTCTCATCATCTGATGTTCTTGAGAATTATACATTTTCCGCGGAAGCAAAATATCTTTTAGCATTTTTTATAAATTTTTAAATTGTAGAAATAAACAAATTGAAGAACATCAAATTTAAAAGTACGTTTTATTATTCTAAGTATTTAAAAAGGAAAAACAAAAGAATCTCCATTTCAAGATTTAAAAACAACTATTTAGGAGTAAAATTGGGATAGTAATCAACTGTGAATGTTTAATTTTTTAAAAAATACAGCTTTACATTTTACGTAAAAGACTTCATATGCTTATACATTCTGAAAACGTACCATGCATCCGGGGACGTTTAAGTAAAGGAAAACTGAAAAATTATTTCTGTTTAAAAGAACCTTTGACAAATAAGAAACCTTTTACCACAACAAGACAAAGAATTCCCACTATGATTCCGATGATCGCTTCACGAACTATATCTGGTAGATTTGTTAAGAAGCTATGAAAGAATTCAACATTGTGCGTGAATATACCACCAGCAACGAGAATCAATGCTACTGTTCCAATTACTGTTAGTGACTTTATCACGTATGGAAGTGCTTTAACTAATAGCATTCCGAAAGATTTCTTAAGACTTTTTTCCTTTCTACTTCTCTTTATAAGGTAATATCCCGCTTCGTCCATACGAACAATTATAGCGACAATTCCGTAAACACCAACAGTAGCAAGTAATGCAATCACACTTACAACTACAATTTGTGTACTTATTGGTCGACCAACCACCGTGCTCATCGCGATAATCACGATTTCGACAGACAGAATAAAGTCAGTAACAATTGCAGATTTAACTTTGGTTTTTTCTATTGCTAGAATTTCTTCCTCTGTCCTTTCCTGTTCTAATTCCTGCAGTTTTTCGTGATCATGGGGGAATATAAATTCGTATATCTTTTCTGCTCCTTCATAAGCGAGGTATAATCCTCCGAATAAAAGTGCGATCGTAATCGCTATAGGTAGAAAAGCACTTAATACAAATGCTATGGGAAGAATAATTGCTTTATTTAACAAAGAACCTTTTGTGATTGCCCACAAAACAGGAATTTCACGAGAAGATGCAAAACCAGATGCCTTCTCTGCATTAACAGCGAGATCGTCTCCAAGAATTCCTGCAGTTTTCTTTGCTGCAACTTTACTCATTACAGCAACATCATCCATTATAGCTGCGATATCATCCAAAATTGCAAAAAAACCTGAAGCCATATTTATTTAAATTAAGGTTGCCAAATATAAAATTTATTCAAAAACTCCAAGGTAATTTTTTCATAAATAGTTACAATACTTTTGCATCCCAATATGACCGCTGAACATGCTGTAATATTTAAAAATAAGCATTTGAATTATTTTAGAAATTCTGAATCCCGCTCTTTACTGTTATTTAATAGATCACCTGTCTAAAAGTGAGGTTAATTCGAGGCAATATGTTTTTTGAAGTTCGCGGCACGTGATGTTCCCAAAAAGTATTCGTTGTTCCAGTCATCAATAAAAATGTTCCGTGATAAAGAGGAATTTCTACAATAGGAAAATCTTTTCTTATTTTATGACGAAGCTTAAACATACGAGTTTCACCAAAAGAAACGGAAGCAATCGTAGGATTGTCATTCGTCCTATGTGTTTTGTCGCTATGCCAAGCCACAGAATCATTTCCGTTCCGATATAAATTCAGTAAGACTGCATTGAAATCTAGATTTGTTTCTTTCTGAACTTTTGCTCGAATACCATTTAAATCTTTTGTGAAAGCTTGAGCTGAATTATCAGTTGGATTTTTTGAATCTTCGTGCCAAGAAATAAGCCGAGGCGCTTTTACTCTTTTGTCATACATACTCATTTCATATTCCGACCAATTTGTGGAATCGAGAAATATTTTATAATAATAATCCGATTCTTCCTTGTCGAAAAACGCATCTATTAAAAGAATATCAGCATCGGGAAGATCGTAAGTACGTCTTCCTCGAGTTCCGATTGTAAAAAGTTCGTTGTCGTCAAAAAGCATCTGAGATAAATTAGATTAAACTTCTATTATCATTTAAATTCCTAGATATTAGATATTTAGAAGTTATTATCTAAACTATATGTTTCCATATAATCACTTAGTTAAATGTAGTAAGTTTTGGTTTAAAAATATCTATATTCGAATGATAAAGATACAATTGTTGTTTTAAAAATAGTTCTAGACGATAACTATAATTCTAGCTTGATATTAACGAAAATCCCCAAGACAGCTGCCGGCATTATGAAGTATTAGATAATTTTCCTAGCAATAACGCTATTTGATCATTTGACTCAAAAGAAACTGAAAAAATTTGTAACGGAATTCTAGTGAAGAAAATATTGAATGAAATTCAGAACAATGGACGGCGAAAATAGAGAACGTTAAACAACTCACAAAATATTAATGATGAACGAATTCCGACATCAAATCTCTTGGAGAAATTGATTGGAAAACTACAAGAATTTTATAGCATTATCATGGACAAGTAATATATAATTATCTTGATTTGGAATAACTGAACCGCAAGTAAAGTAGAAATAATGGACAATCATTAAAAATAAACGGATTGACACTGGAACTTTTGAAAGCACTAAATGTTGTTCGAGTATCTGGGATTACCTGCGGTGATCCCAGAAGGAGTTAATGTTACAAGAAAAAGCATAATCTGCTCCCTTTGGTCACGGATTGCTTTTTTATTTCCCCTAAGCTTACAAAAGCAAAGCTTTTGACACAATCATTTTACACGAAAGGATTACCTGCGGTGATCCCAGAAGGAGTTAATGCTACAAGAAAAAGCAGAATCCGCTCCCTTTGGTCACGGATTGCTTTTTTATTTCCAAAAAGCTTACAAAAGCAAAGCTTTTGACACAATCATTTTACACGAAAGGATTACCTGCGGTGATCCCAGAAGGAGTTAATGCTACAAGAAAAAGCAGAATCCGCTCCCTTTGGTCACGGATTGCTTTTTTATTT
>JBBSRP010000180.1:0-6079 GCA_038242935.1 Flavobacteriales bacterium | reverse complement strand
GGAGTTTTACCTGTTCAAAAAGTTCTATGGTTCTTGTTTTACTTTCAGATTTCGACATTTTGGTATGTTGAAGCAAGATTTCCTGCACTTGCACTCCACATTTTGACGAAGGGTTTAGAGAACTCATTGGTTCTTGAAAAATCATTGCTACTTCGTTGCCACGAAAATTTTGCCAATCTTTGGATGTAAAATCTGCCGTATTTTTTGCGTTGAAGATTATTTCGCCTTCCGTAATTTTCGAAATTTTGGCAGGTAATAATCCCATAACTGACAATGAAGAAACTGACTTTCCTGAACCTGATTCTCCAACAATTCCAACAATTTCATTTGGCTGAATGCTATAACTGATAAAATGAATTACAGAATTCCACTTTCCATCGGAAGCAAAAGCAATATTGAGATTTTCTACTGATAGTAATGGAGTTGTCGTCATAGATGTAAAAATATGTATTATTTTGGAAACATCAGCCTTAGCCCTGATGGGAACGGCATCCTTTTGCGAGCCTGCCTGCTTTTGCAGGCTCGCAAAAGATACAGTGGACAGCAGGAGATAGCTCCAAAAAAAAATTATACTGAAAGAACTTCTTCTGGAATTAAGATCGGTTCATTGCGCATTCGAAGAAAAATCTGTGCAACAGTCAAAGTATCTTTCTCGCAATACGTCACAATTCGATCAATATCGTTCTCTTTATAGTAAACTCCGGCGACTTCGCTACCATCAATATCGTCTTTTGGTGACGGAATACCGAGGATTTTAGCTAATAATTTGAGTGATGTAAAGTGTTTATAATCGCCAAATTTCCACATTTCGAGAGTGTCAAGATGTGGAATTTCCCAAGGTTTCTTGCCAACTAAATTCAGTTTTGACGGAAGCGAAACGCTATTGATAATCATCCTGCGCGCGATAAATGGAATATCGAATTCCTTGGCGTTATGACCACAAAGCAAGTGATTTGGCCCTGCAAAATGATCATTAAGAAGCTGCGAAAAATCCTTAAGAATCTTTACCTCATCGCCAAAAAAAGAAGTAATCCGAAAATTTCTAATGTCATTTTTGATGTTAAAATAGCCGACAGAAATACATATAATCTTGCCAAACTCAGCCCATATTCCTGCGCGATTGTAGAAATCTTCTGCACTTGCCTCGTCGCGCCTCTGATATTGGGTTTTATGATCCCATAAAAGTTGCATTTCGGAATCAAGATCCGAAAAAGACTCCACTTCAGGAACGGTTTCGATGTCTAAAAATAGTATGTTTTCGAGCTTAATCTTTTCTATCATAACTTAATAGATATAGAATTACGATTTCATTTGATCCAACATTTTGTATGCTTCTTCGATATAAATGTAGAAATCACTGCTGTGATCATCACCTTCTACAGGCGTTGCGCGATGGCCGAGACGCGTAATTATTATATCGTCTTGAGGAATTACGATGACGTATTGTCCAAGATGACCACGCATATAAAATACGTCTTTGCCTTGGAATTTTGCCAACCACCAGCCGTAACCATATTCTGGATCATCTTTAAATCGAGGTTTTATGGAAGTTGCCACAAATGTACTATCTAGAATTTGCTTGCCTTCCCACTTTCCGTATTGTTTATAGAGTTTTCCAAATCTTGAAAAATCACGAGCATTGGAAGCGATGCAGCAGTATGCTTTTACGATTCCATCCTTTTGATCGGTCTGCCAAAGCGCATCATTTTCAGCTCCCATCGGTTGCCAGAATTTCTCTGAAACATAATTGGCAAGAGACTCGCCAGTGGCTTTTTCTATCACCATTGCTAGCAACTGAGTGTTGCCGCTTAGATATAAAAAATATTGTCCAGGTGTGCTAGTCACCTTTAAATTTTTGATAACCGAAGGTAAATCTTTGTCAAAATATGCTCTTGTTGTAACAGAAAACGGACTGTAATATGATTCGTCCCAGTTGAGACCAGATGCCATCGACGACAAGTCTCCAACAGTGAGCGTTGCTGCTTTGCCTGTAGAAAACTCTGGAAAAAAGTCACCCACAAGTTGGTCAAGGCTCTTAATTTTCTTCTCTTGAATTGCTTTTCCTAAAGCTGCCGAGACGACGCTCTTTGCCATAGAGAAAGAATTTGATTTGGATTGCTGATTATAATGATCATAATAATGTTCATATTGGATACTATCATTTTTGATAATCAAATAAGCTACAGTTCCATTCTTTGCATTTAAAGTATCGAGTCGTTCTGTAGACATTACAGAATTATATTTCGGTGAAACATGCCACGGTTGCGGACTATTACCTTTCTCTATTATTCGATTTTCAAAATATTTATAGTCATCCAAGAAGGCTGTTTTATGTCCATTCATGTAGGTAACGCGCACAGCGGTAATGAGATAATCGATTTTAAATATGTAGAGCGCGGCGATGAGCACCGCAAAAAAGAGAATAATCCCAACTAAAACTTTCACAAGTATTTTCATAGATTTCGATAAAATAAAATTCGAGGCTGAACTTAACGAAAATACAGCTTTTTTAACAAATTTATCGAAAAACTTTTAATCTAGAATAATACTTCTTGTTGACAATTTTGCTCATGGTTGAGTAGCCACTCTTTGCGCCAAAGTTCGGCCGAAAACCCTCCTAAACCGCCGTCTTTTGATATAATGCGATGGCAGGGAATAATGATCAGGATTGGATTTTTTCCATTTGCCGAAGCAACTGCTCGTATGGCTTTAAGATCGCCGTACTGTTCAGAAAGTTGGGAGTAGTTGATAGTTTTTCCGTGTTCTACTTTTGTAAGTAGTTCCCAAACTTTTTGTTGAAATTCTGTTCCTTGCGGAGATAGTTGAACTGAGAAATCTTTGCGAGTGCCGGCAAAATATTCCTGAAGTTGTGTGACTACCTCTTGAAGAACGGTTGGAATTTCTTGAGATAAAATGGTCTCATCTGTAAAATTTACAGAAAAAATCCCATCACTATTCCCTTCTATCTTTATGAAACCCAGCGGCGAATTGATCACGGTTGTCCTCATAATGAGTAAGGAATAATGATGGAATAAAATATTTGTTTAGACTATTTCGCCATCGAAAGCATGTATGCTTCGATCGATGCTAATTCGTCAGCATTCATTTTTTTTGTAATTGCAAAGTTTGCTTGCATTATTACATACTGCGCTGGATCTACGATAGGTTTTGCATCATCCTTAAGAAACGCTACGATACTAGCCCCATCTTTTTTGTACATTGAACCAATTTCAGTAATACTCGGGCCGATTGTTTTTTCTGCTGGTTGGTGGCAAGCAACGCAAGTACCTTTTCCAGCGAAGATCGCTTTTCCTTTTGCAACAAGAGCAGGATCTAATCCTGATGCTATCACAGCTGCGTCGGCTGCTGGATCTGGAGCGTCTGCAACTGCATCTGCTGGCATCTCCATTTCATTTTCATATACTACGCTTTCTTTTTCTTGAGCTGGTTTGTCTTTACAGGCAAAAACCATCAAAAGAGAAGCGAATACGATTACTTTTTTCATAGTTTGATTATTAGTGTTGTTTTATTTTATGTTTACTTGGCATTACTCTATTTTCAGACTGGAATCAACTACTATCTTTTTTGAAAGAAAGTTACTATAATTTGAGTTCTCAGAAAATATTGTCGCAAATTTAAACCTTTTTTAAATTCCAATCTTTATTATATTCAACATTTACTTTGCAGTAAGTCAATATATACGGATTCTAATCAAGAAAGGCTTAGAAGACAAATTAAAAGTAATTTCTGATTAATTATCTTTTAGAAATTGTGCCGCTTCTCTTGCAAAATATGTCGAAATCAAACTAGCTCCTGCTCTCTTAATACACATTAATTGTTCCATCATAATTTTGTCGTGATCAAGCCATCCTCTTTCGGCGGCAGCCTTAATCATTGCATATTCACCAGAAACTTGAAAAACAGTTACAGGAACATTTACAGCATTTTTCACCTCGCGAACAATATCCAGATATGCGATTCCTGGTTTTACCATAACCATATCTGCACCTTCTTCTACATCCCACAACGCTTCTTTGATAGCTTCGATACGGTTTGCATAATCCATTTGATAGGTCTTTTTATCTTTTGGAACTTCGATATCCGCTTCTCTCGGAGCGCTATCCAAAGCATCGCGGAAAGGACCATAAAATGCCGAAGCATATTTAGCCGAATAACTCATAATTCCCACATTTTGGAAACCTGCTTCATCCAATCCTTGACGTAATCTCAAAACGCGACCGTCCATCATATCACTAGGCGCAACCATATCAGCACCTGCTTTTGCATGCGACACAGCCATTTTGACCAATGCATCATTTGTTGCATCATTTGCCACATCGCCATTTTCGATAATTCCGTCGTGACCGTACATCGAGTAAGGATCTAAAGCCACATCTGGCATCACTACCATTTCTGGACAAGCTTCTTTAATTGCTCTAATTGTACGTTGCATCAATCCATTGTCATTCCACGCTTCTTTTCCTGTGTTGTCCTTTACAGACTCATCTGCCTTCACGTAAATATTGACAGCGCGAATTCCCAATTCAAAAATCTCCTTAACTTCTTGAACCGTTAAATCTATTGATCGACGGAAAATTCCTGGCATCGATGGAATTTCTATTTTGACGTTTTCGCCTTCTGAAATAAACATCGGAAACATAAAATCACTTGGACTTAATGTAGTTTCGCGAACAAGACTTCGCATTGATTCGTTTATTCTTAATCTTCGACCTCGGTTTAGCATAGTTAATTTAGTTTACAGTTTACGGTTAACAGTTTATGGTTTGCGAGTAGGCAGACGTTTCATATTGTCGTAAACAATTTATGTGAAATTTTAGTTAACCCTTTACAGTTGACAGTTTTGGCTTGAGATTAAATTTAGCTTTGAAAGTCATTGTAAACAATAAGTACTATATATCGATTAATGCAGTAATATAAATCGTTACTTATTTTGCAATAAATCGTACTGCAAAATTTTTGATTATAATGTTGATTTAATTTTTCTGATTAGCGAACCTAACATTTTTTTTATTTCTGAAAGTTCCGTTAATAATTTCTCTGAATCATCTTGATTAATAAATTTTAAATCAGTTGCGAGCAAAATTAAATATTCTACTTCGTGAGCTGATCCTGAGGAAATGTATAAAAACCTGATTAGCTCTTTTTGCGTTTCTCTTCCGCAGCCTTCGGCAATATTGGTCGGGATGGAAATTGCAGCTCTATTGATTTGCGGAACAATTGTGAACATTTCCGATTTTGGAAACGTGGAAGTACTTCGATATACATCTAAAACTAATTGATGTGATCTCTGCCAAACGTGATATTTTTTATAATCTACCATTCGTCCTACTTTTAACTGTTAACCGTGAACTGTAAACTGTAAACTGTAAACTGTAAACTAATTTATCCACTCAACTGGACTTTCCAACACCTTCACCAATCTTTCCTCTTCACTACCGACTTCTGGATGATGATCGTAAATCCATTGAACGTGCGGTGGTAAACTCATCAAGATACTTTCGATTCTTCCGTTGGTTTTTAGACCGAATAAAGTTCCTTTGTCGTGAACTAAATTAAATTCGACATAACGACCTCTTCTTATTTCTTGCCACTTGCGATTTTCATCTGTGGATGGTAAGTTTTTTCTTTTTTCAACAATTGGAACATAAGATTCTACGAAGCTATTTCCAACTTCGGTGACAAATTTGTACCAATCTTCCATAGACATTTCTGGAGTTTCTTTTAGATAATCGAAAAATAATCCACCGATTCCTCGGGCTTCGTGTCTGTGTGCATTCCAGAAATATTCGTCACATTGCTTTTTGTATTTTGCGTAGAAAGTTGGGTCGTGCTTATCGCAAGCTGTTTTGCAAAGTTTGTGAAAATGCACAGCGTCTTCCTCAAATAGATAATAAGGAGTAAGATCTTGACCTCCGCCAAACCAGCTATTGATTACAGTTCCTTCAACGTCATACATTTCAAAGTAGCGCCAGTTTGCGTGAACCGTTGGTACCATTGGGTTTTTGGGATGAATAACCAAACTCAATCCGCAAGCAAAAAAATCTGCTTCTCCCACATT
>JBBSRP010000179.1:0-6102 GCA_038242935.1 Flavobacteriales bacterium | reverse complement strand
TTGCAAATCAATATTACCGATATTAATTACAATTGCATTTGAACTTTCACTATGTAGTAAAAAGTAAATAGCAGTTGGACTTTTTACAGGATTAAATAATCTGCCAGTTGCAATTAAAATAGGATGTATTGCCTGTATTTCAAAATTTTGATTAACTGTTATAGAGAAGTATCCCGATTGTCCATTCCACTGTTGTTGTACTATTGGGTCTGTAATAAAATGCAGGGTATTTTGTGGGAGAATACTCATTGACTCTTGCAAATAGCAAAATATCCCCATTATCTAAAGCAACAGATGTCTCAATTGAAATGCCTAAGTGACGGCAATATTCAAGATCATAAGGAAACTCTGATTGCGCAAAGCTATTTCCTATAAAAAAAGTTAAAAGTAGTAGGTAGAGATGTTTCATAAATTGGGGATTTAATATGACTAACAATAATACTGATTCTCTGGTTATTAAACAATAGCATTTTAGCTGTCAGCTTTCAGCTTGTAGCTTAGAATAACACGTCTTTCCTATTTTTTAGATTATATTCTATCTTTCAATTTTTTTTCAATCTTTTAAGATCCAAAAATTTTTAACGCAAGGTTCGCAAAGTTTAGAACGCAAAGTTCGCAAAGCTTTGGGGGAGATTTTATTTCTGGTGTTTTAGTAGAATTTAGCAATTGTTGTTGTGGTATGTGGATATCCTGCAAGGTTTTTTTTAACCTTGTAGGTATTCGGTAACGCAAAAAATTCATAGAAGTCCTCAAATAGGCACCCTTCAGAAACTTTGAACTAACTACTAAATCGTAGCAATTATACCTACCAGGCTTTGAAAACCTTGCCGGGAAGTCGCCGATAAATTTTGTTTTGTCTCGAAAGGAGACATAGAGTAATTGCCAGCAACATTATTTCTGTGTTGCTGACAATTGACTGCAATTTCCCCTTAAATGCTTCAACCGAAGACAAATCAAAACACCACGTTATCTAAATATTTGAGCGGGTTGTATTTATTCGGCGAAAGCCGGAATTTATTTTAATTAAGTCTAGTATTAATAGGAAATACCAATTAGCAACATTTTTACCAGCTCCTAAAATTTGAAACAAATGCTGCTAGGATTTTTAAAACAGGATTTTTTTATTCGGCAATGAGATATATTTATTTCAAAATTTTTAATACGAACTTGGAAAGGTTTTTGGACGAACTGACGCTGGGCATCACAAAAAAAATAAGATTATAAAGTTTTACAAAATATGAAACTATTTTATTATATTTCATTAATTAATCTGAGCTTTGAATTTATTAAACAAAAGAAAACTTTTAAACTTGAGAAAAAGAATCAAGGGAATAAGCAGTTGTCTGAAGCTATAAAAAAATTAATCGAAGATATTGAGAATGCTGAATGGAAAAATCCTCTTGAAATAAAAGAGGCGAGACCTGATGCTGACAATGTTCATCCAGACGGCTTTTATTTTTTTGATATTAATATTCATAGAACAATGATTTTAATTGTATTTGAGGACTAAGATGCTTCAATTGTTTGGACAGGAAATCATCAAGAATATGATCAAACTTTTAAAGGCAATAAAAACACAATAGAAAAATGGTTGCGAAACCAAAATCTGATTTAAATATGGAAAAATTTTCAATTCAAAATATAGAAAAAATCAGCTCTTTAGATAGTGAATTAGAAGTTGAAAAAGCAAGTGATTTATTTCTAAAATTAAGAGTTTTAGCTAAAGAAAATGAATCTTATAAGATTTTGAGAAAACACTTAACAAAGTTAATTAAAGACTATGAAGATAAAAATTGGTCAAATATTGAGGATATTAGCAACGAACAAATTGAGAAAAGTGATTTAGCCGAAAAAATTGTTCAAGCAGAAAGTAGGTTCTACTCAAAAAGAAAACAAATCATTCGTGAAAAACTAAAAGACAGCGGATTAAATCAAACTGATTTGGCGAAAATTTTGGGACACAGAAAAAGTTATATTTCTGAATTAATTAATGGAATTAGACCATTTTCAAAAGTTGACTTGATCATTATAAATCGTCTATTCAAAATTGAGCTTGAAATATTAATTCCAACTTTTATAAAAGAAGAACAAGCTATACATATTACAAAAACTTTAAAATCAATTCCAAAAAATAAAATAATACTATCTAAACAGCTACTGAATTAAATTTTAGGAAGTTACATTGCCCAATATCGTTTTTAAGCTATGGCTTGGTCTGTGCCTATTTGGAAAATCTGCTGTGCTTCGGATGATGATAACTTCAAGTTTTACGCGGTACTTCAACCCAAGTAGGATTAGAAAGCGCTAGAGCATGAGTGCGTATAGGAGTGAAGCCAATAGGACTTGCAGCCTAAGCTCAAAAGAAAGCAGTTCGAACAAAAATGCTAATATGACGAACTGAAATTAAGTATTGACGAGATCTGCAAGATTCTGGAAATCAAAAGTAAAACTTACGTTGTGTAAATATATAAAGTTTGAAAACAATCGTCTTGAACAGTTCAAAAATCATTTGAATTTTTTACCTAGTACTCATTATTAGTCTATTGTTATGAAGATTTTGCATATATTGCTCTCGTAAATAACACTGACGTTTGTCAGACATATACACCCAAATTTGGGCTTATATAACTGATGTTGTCGGACATATAAACGAAGTTGCCCACAAGCGGAGGAAAATCGTTACTTAAAAAATAACCGCTGATTTTTATAATTTACTATCTTTGATAAAAAACTAAATAGAATGGATTTAGTATCAAGAAAAATAGAATTTGTGCAGGAATTTTTGAGATTACAAAATGAAGAAATTGTAAGCGGACTTGAAAAGCTTTTACGCAAAAGAAAAGTTGAGTTGATTGAGCGAAATCTGCAACCAATGACAATGGAAGAATATGACGCTGAAATGGACCAAGCAGAATCGGACTCAAAAAATGGACGAATGATTGATGTTAATGATTTAAAAGCTAAAATCCAAAAATGGAATTAAAAGTTTTTTTGGTTGCAACTCGCTGAGGATAAGCTAGATGACATTTATAGATACTACAGAATAAAAGCTGGTAAAAGAATAGCCAAAAAAATAGTAAACGGAATGGCTGATACGACAATTGGTTTAGGAAAACAGCCAGAAATTGGTCAGATCGAAATAAGCCTGGCACATTGAAAAATCGAATGTCGCTATTTAGTTTATACCAATTATAAAATTGTTTATTGGATAAATTTACTTTCCAAAAGAATTGAGATAGCTAAAATATTCGACACAAGACAAGACCCAAACAAAATTAACGATACGGAATAACGCCAGTGGGCAACAAAGTATATAAGCTACGGCTTGGTCAGTCCTCACTTGGAAAATCCGCAGGATTTTCCAAAGCCAGTTTTTATTTGGAGAGGTTCGTGCTAAAACTCGCCCCAGCTCATATACGTAAACGTTGTGCCTTCAATTTCCCCTATATCCTTCAACAGAAGACAAATCAAAACTTAGCACTATCCATTTTTTGAGCAGGCTGTATTTATCGGCGAAAGCCAAAATTTATTCTAATTGTGTTTAGTACTATATGGAAATTACTTTTAGCAAGAGATAAGATTGTGCAACAGATGCGATTGCTTCGTTCCTCGCAATGACGCCGCGTGTGATGTTGGTGAATATAAAAGACAATTCATCAAATTTATCGTCACGTCAGACCTCCCCGCTTCGCTCTACAGCTATAATACGACCAACTCAATTCGGGACGCACTGTGTCCCGAATTGAAAAATCTAGATAAAATTACTGTAAAGTCATTTGGTGATAATTTAAAAGATGTTCACAGAAAATCGCATAAAAAAATGGACAATTCCTCTCTTGAGAAATTGTCCATTTTTTATTTATAACTGAAATGTCGATTTGAAAACCAATGCCCTAGCCCGGATGGGAACGGCATCCTTTTGCGAGCATGCCAGCTTTTTGCAGGCTCGCAAAAGATAAAGTGGACAGCCGGATTAGCTCCAAAAAATTCTTAGTTCAACAGAAAATTAGTCTCTTGAAGATAATTTTGAAAGCAATCTCAAGAATTCTACGTATAGCCAAACTAGTGTTACCATCAGGCCAATTGCGCCAAACCACTCCATATATTTTGGTTGTTTTGACTCAGCACCTTTCTCGATCATATCAAAATCTAAAAATAGATTCAGAGCTGCAATAATAATTACAAAAACACTAATTCCGATACTCATCAAAGAATTTCCGTGGTGAATAGGTGTGAAGCTGGTAAACATTGAAAGTACCCAACCGATTACGTAAAACGTAACGATAGCAAGGGTTGCAGCAATAACGATTGATCTAAATTGCTGTGTAACTTTTACAATTTTGAAACGGTAAAGTCCAAAACAAACCATAAATGTGACGAAAGTTGCGCCAACAGCATTTACTACGATTCCCGGATATTGTGCTTCGAAAATTGCTGAAATGGCACCTAAAAATAAACCTTCGAAAATGGCATAGCCTGGCGCTAAATATGCTGATAAATGTGGTCTGAAAGCTGCAATCACAACAACTACAAGTCCTGCAATTGCACCACCGATAGCGATTGGCATTACATTGTCACCATTAAAAGCCATACTCCAAGTGATTGCTGCTGCGGCAATGATTAACGCTAGTAATAAAAAGCTTTTGTTCATTGTGCCACTAATCGTCATCTCGTCATCGCGAATTATAACTGAGGAATCGTGAGTAGTTACGTGAGCAGAATTCCTGCTACCGCTGAACTCCTTATTTTTAAGAAATGGATTGCTTGATTCGAATTTCATTTTGATTTTTTTTATTTGTAAATATATAAAAAAGTATGTCTGTTTTACAAAAGATAAATTAATCTAGAATTTCAGAAATACGCAGGGTATTAACCATTCCTTTTTCCACGATTGGCATAGCCGCTAAGTTGATAAGCATATCTCCTTTCACTACATATCCCTTGTCTTTCGCAATTTGATTTACGTCAATTACAGTATCATCAGTACTTACAAATTTGTCGTAAAATAATGTGCGAACTCCCCATAAGAGACTTAACTGCGTTAAAATTCTTCTGTTTGAAGTAAAAACTAAAATATCTGCTTGTGGTCTCCAAGCCGAAATCTGAAACGCCGTATAACCACTATTGGTTAGTGTACAAATTGCTTTAGCTTTGATAGTATTTGCCATCATAGCGGCGTGGTGGCAAATCGATTTAGTAATAAAACGTTTAGTTCGGATTTGTGGTGTATTTGTAGGAACGGTAATTAGCGGAGAATCTTCTACAGCTTCGATAATCTGCGTCATTTTCTGAATTACTTGTACTGGATAATTTCCAACAGAAGTTTCGCCCGATAGCATCACAGCATCGGCACCATCCATAACAGAGTTGGCAACATCATTTACTTCTGCTCTTGTAGGAGTAAGCGTTGTGATCATCGTCTCCATCATTTGAGTAGCAATAATTACTGGAATTCTAGCGGTTTTGGCTCTGTGAACGAGTTTTTTCTGAATCAAAGGAACTTCGTGAGCGGGAACTTCCACGCCTAAATCTCCACGAGCTACCATCAGACCATCACAATAAGCAACAATTTTATCGATATTTTCGACACCTTCAGGCTTTTCGATTTTTGCGATAATTGGGATTTTATGCTCAGAGTTTGCGGCAATCAGAGCTTGCAATTCCATCAGATCTTCGGCAGTACGCACAAATGATAGAGCGATCCAATCTACTTTTAGTTCAATTGCAAAAAGCGCATCTCGTACATCTTTTGGAGTTAAGGCTGGAAGAGAAACTTTTGTGTTTGGGAGGTTCACACCTTTTTTAGATTTTAAAGGACCACCTTGAATAACGATTGCTTCAACTTCTGTAGTTCGGTTTGTAGAAAGAACTTCAAAAATTAGCTTTCCGTCGTCAAGTAGAATTCGCTCTCCAGGATTTACATCTTTTGGAAACTCTTTATAGTTCATATAAACTTTGTGGCGAGTACCAGGAATATCTTCGGCTGTAGTAAATGTTATAGTGTCGCCAGCAACTACAACGCACTCTTCTTTCATTATACCCACGCGTAATTTAGGGCCTTGAAGGTCTCCTAATATAGCGGTTGTGTAACCGTATTTGTCA
>JBBSRP010000178.1:0-6174 GCA_038242935.1 Flavobacteriales bacterium | reverse complement strand
TTTGGCTGTAGCCATTGTAGCAAATGCTTTTTCGTAAACGGATTTTGTTATTTTGGTCATCTAATAAAAATATTTCTTCTATTAAAACTGCAAAAATACAGTCACTAAAAAAATGCTTTGATTCAAACGATTACTCTGCAGCAACCATCCAACCGAATTTATCTTCTGCAGTTCCCATTTTGATTGCATTCATTTCGTTGTTCACTTCTGTAGCAACAGGATTTTCTGCTGGGAATTTGATCGTTTTGTCTTTATATCCAATTTCTGCAACCATTGCAATTCCAACGGCTGTACCTGCTCCAAAAGCTTCTTCCAAAGTTCCATTTTCTGATGCTTCGATAATTTCAGTAATGGTAATTGGTCTTTCTTCAACTTCATATCCTTTGTCTCTCAAAAGCTCGATACAACTCAAACGAGTGATTCCAGCCAAGATTGATCCGTTAAGATCTGGAGTGATGAACTTACCCGCAATTTTAAAGAAGATATTCATTGTTCCAGCTTCCTGAATATATTCAAAATTATGTGGATCCAACCATAATACTTGGTCGTAACCTTTTGATTTTGCAAGTTCGGTTGGCAAAATTGCTGCGGCGTAATTTCCTGCAACTTTCGCTTCTCCTGTTCCTCCGTTCACGGCACGAACATATTTTGTTTCAGCATAAAGTTTAATTGGACGGCTGAAGTATTTTCCTGCTGGCGACGCAATAATTAAAAACTTATAAGATGTCGCTGCTCTCATTCCGATAAAATGTTCATCAGCATACATAAATGGACGTAAATACAAAGCAGATCCTTCAGCTTTAGGAACCCATTCGTTTTCGATTGCAACAAATTCTTTCAAAGCTTGTACAAACAATTCTTCTGGAACTGTTGGCATTCCGATTCTTTGCGCGCTTAAATTAAAACGTTTTGCATTTTGTTCTGGGCGAAAAATAACTGCTTTCCCGTCTTTTCCAATCGTTGCTTTCATACCTTCAAAAATCGCCTGACCGTAGTGCAAAGCCATTGTTGCTGGATGTGTAGCGATTGGCGCTAGCGGTTCAATTCGAGGATTGTGCCATTCTCCATTTTCATATTCTGCAATAAACATATGATCTGTATATCTTCTTCCCATCGAAAGGTTATCAAAATCTACTTCACCTACTGTTGATTTTTCTGTAATTGTCTTTTTTATTGAATAAGCCATTCTGTATATGTTTTAAATTTTATTTTAAAGTGCGTTTGTTGTGTCAAATTTTTCTAGATAATCTCCAACTCTTCTCAAGAAAGATCCTCCTAGAAATCCATCAACTATTCTATGGTCAAAAGAAAGTGATAAGTACATCATACTTCTGATGGCGATTTCGTCCCCATCTTTTCCCTGAATAACTTCTGGTCTCTTTTTAATAATTCCAAAAGCTAATATTGCAGCTTCTGGCTGATTGATAATTGGAGTTCCCATAAGACTTCCAAAAGTTCCAACATTCGAAATTGTAAATGTGCTCCCCTTTACCTCATCTGGTTTCAGCTTGTTAGTTCGAGAACTTTCTGCCAGGTGATTTACCGCTGCTGCAAGTTCTGCAAGCGTTTTGGTATTGGCATTATGAACCACGGGAACAATTAAATTTCCTGTGGGCAAAGCAGTAGCCATACCAACATTTATATCTTTATGAACGATAATTTTCTTTCCATCTACCGAAGTATTTATCAGCGGAAAATCGTTTATAGCTTTTGCAACAGCATCAACAAAAAGTGGCGTAAATGTCAACTTCTGATTGTGTTTTGCTTGAAAATCATTTTTGATTCCATTTCTCCAATTTACAAGATCGGTAACGTCAACTTCCAAATACGACGTTACGTGTGGTGAAGTGTGCTTAGAATAAACCATATGATCTGCAATCATCGATCTCATTCTGTCCATTTCTACAATCGAATCTTTGCCTTCTACAAAATTGATAACTGGTTTTGGATAAGATAATGCAGTACTTGTAGCTTGTGGCGCCGCAGCGGCAACTTGCAATCTCTGCAATGGATATTTTCTGTTTTTTAAATAATTAAAGACATCGCTTTTGCGAATTCTACCCTCAGCTCCTGTTCCTTCAATACTCTGAACTTCTTCTAATAAAATATTTTCCTTTTGAGCTATGCTGATAATCAAAGGCGATAAAAATGCTTCTGGATTTGATTTTAAAGGTGCAGCATTCTGAACTACTTCTTGAGTTGACGTTGTTGATTTTGCAGCTTGCTTTGGTGTATTTTTTTCAACTTTCGATTCAGTTTTTTTCGCTTTCGCTAAATTGTCTCCGCTAGCAGATTGATCGATACGAGCCAAGACTGTTCCTACAGCCACTACTTCGTCCTTTTGAACAAGGATTTCGGTAATAACTCCACTCACATTTGATTGTACTTCGCTATCAACTTTATCAGTTGCTACTTCTACAATTGTCTCTTCGGCATAGACATAATCGCCAACTTCCTTGAGCCAATTTATGACCGTTGCTTCTGAAATACTTTCACCCATCTTGGGCATTTTAAATTCAATTATTGGCATAATATGTTTTTATAGCTTTTTAGAATAAAGCCAATTCTCGCTATTTATTTTTAAATTCTTCCAACGTCTGATACAATGCTTCTTGTGCTGCAGGCCTACTTGCAGGAATCTCTCGCAATGGCTCAACTTCTTTCAACGTTTCGTGACATTGTCTTGGTAACTTTTGATACAATGCTGTACCTTTTGTTTTCCACGCAATCATATCATCGGTAATATCTTTTATGATTTTCGCAGGATTTCCAACCACCATTTTCCTATTCGGAATTTCCGTTCCTCCTTTAATGAAAGCCAGCGCACCAACGATGCATTCGTCACCAAGTGAAACATCATCCATTAAAACTGCATTCATTCCAACCAGACAATTTGCACCGATATTTGCTCCGTGAATAATTGCTCCGTGTCCTATATGTGCACCTTTTTTAAGTGTGATAGATTTTCCTGGAAACATATGAATAGTACAGTTTTCCTGAACATTGCAACCGTCTTCAATAATTATTCCGCCCCAATCACCACGAATCGCAGCGCCTGGACCAACATAAACATCTTTGCCAATAATTACATTGCCAATTACGGCTGCAAGTGGATGCACAAAACTACTTGGATGCACAACTGGAATAAATCCTTGAAATTCGTAAATCATTTTTTTTACTGTATAATGTATTGTTGTATAATGTATTACTGTATAATGTATTGTTGTTTTACTGTATAATGTATTGCTGTATATTGTATTGCTGTATATTGTATTATTGTATACTGTATTGCTGTAGATTGTATTGTTGTATAATGTATTGTTGTAGATTGTAGATTGTACCTTGTACTTTGCGCTATACAATATACATTTTTTACACTTTTACAATATACTTTCTTTACACTTTTACAATATACTTTCTTTACATTCCTACATTATACATTTTTTACAATATACATTCTCCTCCTACTTAAATCTCTTAAGCGTTTCTTTTGTAAAATCTGACAAAACCAGTCTCCCAGAAATTGCTGCTCTTTCCTCAAGAAGTTCATCCCAATTGTCGCAACCGCGCCAAAAGATCTTTTTCATTTCCATCATTGCTTCAGGATTGTAAGTGCATAAATGTGTTGCCATTGCTAAAGTTGCTTGATCAAGTTCTTCTAAACTTTCATATACATTTGCATACAAACCTTTATCTTTTGCCCAATTAGCATCATAAAAAGTATTGGCATCAATTGCGATCTGAGACATTCCCGAAACTCCAATTTTACGTTCAATAGCTGGACTTACCACAAATGGCCCTATTCCAACATTCAATTCACTTAGTTTGATAGAAGCAAATTTAGACGCCATACAATAATCTGCAGCAGCTGCTATTCCTACTCCTCCACCGACAGTTTTTCCTTGAATTCTTCCGATGATAAATTTAGGACATTTGCGCATTGCATTAATAACATTGGCAAATCCTGAAAAGAAAACCTTTCCTGTAGCAGCATCATTAATCGAAATTAATTCGCCAAAACTTGCTCCTGCACAAAAAGTTCTATCACCTCCACTTTTTAAAATGATAATTTTAATTTCGTCGTTTTTCCCTGCTGCTTCGATTGTTGTTGCAAGCTCTCCTAATATGTCACTAGGAAGTGAATTGTGCTCTGGATGAAAAAATTCAATCGTAGCAATATTATTTTCTATATGTTGTTTTACGTATGCTTCAGTCATAATCTTATATATTGTTCAATTTCAACGGCATCAATTAACCGTGATACTTTTAGCGAAAGCGATAATTTTCTAAATCTAATCTAGCAATCCAAATTGCTTAAAGTGATGATTCAAATGTTTTGTATTTAATAAATCCCACTCATATTTGTTCATCATTCCAAACACAGAATTCTTAGTTCTTGTCTCTGGATTTTCTTTGAAAAATACTTCGTATTGCTTGATTGCTTCCATTAATTTATTTTTGGCTGTAGCCAAATCTGCGTGGATTAAATCTTCGTTAATATCGGTTTTCATCAAAGGATGTTTATGATTTAAAGGCATCGGATTGTGATTGAAAATCGTCTCGCGGTAAGCTTCCAAATGCTCTTCTGGAGTTGCAATTTCAAAATTACTAATTTCTCCCGAAGCCATTCTGTATGAAGACTCGATGTGCTCAAGCATATTCTGTGCAGACATCATTCCCCAATTTGCAACTGAAGAATCTGTCAATTTCGAAATATTATTTTGAATAGTTTCTGCATTAATTTCGGCAAATGGACTCTTTTTACTCACCATTGTCAAAATAGTTGCAACCGCTACCAATTCGTCTTTTACATCAAAAACTTCTACAAACCACTTCACGATTCCGCTTGGAGTTTCCTCGCCACGACTGTCTCTGTCTACTTTTTGCTTACAAGTAAGACGAACGTAAACAGTATCATTATCGTAAATAGGACGTAAAAATCTACAATCTTCAAGACCATAATTCGCAGCTACTGGTCCTTTGTTTGGATATACAAAAAGTCCCGCTGCAGCAGCAAGAATAAAGTATCCGTGTGCAGTACGTTTTTCAAAAATACTTCCTTGCAAAGACGTTACATCGGTGTGAGCATAAAAATGATCCCAAGTAAGATTTGCAAAGTTTATAATGTCAGTATCGGTAATCGTGCGTTTGTGCGTTTTAAGCGACATTCCCGCTTCGATATCATCCCAATAATATTTAAATGGATGTTGAGGCGCTTCTTTATATCTTGAATTTGGTTGATAAATCCCAGTAATTTCGGTAAGAGTTGTTGGCGATCCTTGAATGGCACAACGCTGCATAAAGTGTTTGATACCGCGCACTCCACCCATTTCTTCTCCACCCCCAGCACGACCTGGTCCACCGTGAACCAATAATGGCAATGGCGATCCGTGACCTGTACTTTGCTTGGCATTCTCTCTGTTCAGAACCAAAATTCTACCGTGGTGCGAAGCGGCATTTATCACATATTCGCGAGCAATTTTATCATCATTCGTAACAATCGAAGAAACTAGCGAACCTTTACCCATATTGGCAATTGTCACCGCATCTTCGGTAGTATCGTAAGGCATAATTGTAGCAACCGGCCCAAAAGCCTCCGTTTCGTGAACAAGAGTATTTTTGAAAGGCTCGTGTTCGACAAAAAGCATTGGTTTGATAAAAGCACCTTTATCAGTATTCTCACCAATGGTTTGCGCTTTGTCGTAATTTCCATAAACTAATTCGGCAGTTTTTCCAATCTCTCTAGCTCTTTCATAAACCTCTTCAACTTGCTTATGATTCACCAAAGATCCCATTCGAACTTCCTTCAAACGTGGATCACCAATAGTAACTTTGTCAAGTGCTTTACCTAATGCAATCTGAACATCTTCGACAAGATTTGCAGGAACGACAAGACGGCGAATTGCAGTACATTTCTGACCACATTTAACCGTAATTTCACTTCTCGCTTGACTAATAAATAAGTTAAATTCTGGTGTTCCAACAACTGCATCTTTTCCTAAAACCGAGCAGTTTAAAGAATCAGCTTCCAAATTAAAAGGAACAGATTCTTGAATAATTCTCTTATGAGATTTCAGCATTTGTCCCACGGCTGCAGATCCTGTAAATGTTACAACATCCTGAGATTCTACGTGATCCAAAATCGTATTTGCCGATCCGCTAATTAATTGCAAA
>JBBSRP010000177.1:0-6201 GCA_038242935.1 Flavobacteriales bacterium | reverse complement strand
TTCACTTCATCCATAAAAGTCTCTACAGTCGCCTGAACATCTCCCTTTTCTAGACCTAATTTTTCTGAAATTTTAGCTACGATATCTGCTTTCGTCATTTTCTTATAATTTAAAGATTGCTTATGAATTTTTGAGGTTGCAAATATATGAATTTAAAAAACAAACTATCGCTCTAAACAATTAAAATTTAACGACATAAACTTTTACTTTTGTGTACCTTAAATTTACTATGATTTTTTCTAACAGACTTATAAAGTGGTATTTACAAAACAAGCGCTCTTTACCGTGGCGCGACACGATTGATCCTTACAGTATTTGGCTCTCAGAAATTATGCTTCAACAGACGCGAGTAGCTCAAGGTTTGTCCTATTTTATGTCTTTCAAAAAGCATTTTCCAACCGTAAAAGACTTGGCAAAAGTCGATGAAGAAGCCGTTTTAAAGCTCTGGCAAGGACTTGGATACTACTCTCGTGCACGAAACTTGCACGCTACAGCGAAGTATGTTGCCGATGAACTTGATGGTATTTTCCCTGATAATTTTACGGATTTATTAAAGCTAAAAGGCGTGGGAGAATATACTGCCGCGGCAATCGCATCCTTCTGTTATAACGAAGCTGTGCCGGTTGTGGACGGAAATGTCTTTCGTGTGCTTTCTAGATATTTTGATATTGAAACCGACATTGTGCAACCTGCAGCGAAGAAAGAATTTGCTGCTTTGGCGGCTGAATTGCTGCCAAAAAATGATGCTGCGACCTTTAATCAAGCCATTATGGAATTCGGTGCGCTGCAATGTGTCCCGCAAAATCCTGATTGTAGTATTTGTGTTTTTAATGATTCTTGCCTTGCTCTGAAACTAGATAAAGTAAAACTGTTGCCTGTAAAGTCTAAGAAAGCAAAAGCGAGAATCCGCCACTTTAATTATTTCGTTGCCGAAGATAGCTTTGGAAATACTCAGATAGAAAAGAGAGTTGAGAAGGGGATTTGGCAAAACTTATATGATTTTCCGCTTTTGGAAACCGAACAAATTGCACCACTTGATATGGTTTCGGAAAAGTTAGAAACGCAGTACTTTAACGGAAATGAGATTGTTGCGGTGGAGGATTTCGATTGTGATATAGTTCATAAACTTTCGCATCAGCATCTGCATATTAAGTTTTGGAAAGTCTCTGTGGATGGGAATTTGCAGAAAGGTATTTCAGTTGAAAAACTAAAACTTCTTCCGGTGCCGATTGTGATTCACAATTTTATTGAGAAAGCACTGGTGTAGAAAGTGACCACTTTATATTGTGATGAGCAGTATTCTTTCGGCGAAAGCCTCCTAATTCTTATGCCAATTACCATTGTATAGTAATGAATTCTGATTAAGGAACTTCAGATTAATTGGTTGGAATTATTATGAATACTCTCAAATAATGTATCTTTGAATTTGAACCCAAATTGATTTTCGGAATGAATGGAACTCTTAATAAGGTGATGCTGATTGGGCATCTTGGCGATGATGTAAAACTTCATTACTTTGAAGGTGGCAATTGCATTGGTCGGTTTTCGCTCGCTACAAACGAGGTTTATGTCAATAAATCTAATGGTGAGAAAATTAATACGACCGAATGGCATAATCTTGTTGTTCGGAATAAAGCCGCCGAAGTTTGTGAAAAATATCTGACCAAAGGCGATAAAATTTATGTTGAAGGTCGATTGCGATCGAGGCAATATCAAACCGAAGATGGCAGCCAGAAAAATACAGTTGAAATTATTGTGACTGAATTTACGTTTCTTTCGACCAAGAAAAATGCCGATGCTCAGAAGAATGCCGCCGACCCGCAGCCAGCTGTTGAAGCGCCCGTTCGCCCGATTAATGATTTGCCTTTTTAATTTTCAATCCCAGTATTTACAATGATTAAACGTTTTTTATATTTTCTTTTTCCGCTTGCGCTAATAGGATGCAATGGAGAAATTACTCCCAAACCTTCGGCAGAATTACGACTTGAATATCAAGAAGCAGATTTTGTGCGATTTGAAAATGAATGTCCCTATAGTTTTGAGATGAATGACGATGCTGTGATAAAAGGAAAGGGAAATTGCAATTTCACCATCGATTATCCTAAGATGAAAGCAACAATTTTTTTGACTTATAAAGATGTCAACGGAAACATCAAAGCGCTGCTACAAGACGCGCAAAAGTTAACTTACGAGCACGTGATCAAGGCTGATGATATTTTGGAGCAACCTTATATAAATAGAGATCATAAGGTTTATGGAATGTTTTATCAGGTGGAAGGAAATGCGGCGACAAATGCGCAGTTTTACGTAACCGATAGTATAAAACACTTTGTTACTGGCTCAGTTTACTTTTATGCGAAACCTAATTATGATTCGATAATGCCGGCAGCAGATTATATCAAGAATGATATGAGAATGATTATGGAAAGTATGAAATGGAAATAGATTTCAAAATATATTCTACAAAAAATGCCCCAAGTTTTGAAGCTTGGGGCATTTTTTATATTATTCTGAAAGCTAGAATTATGCTTTATTTTCTTTTTTAGAAGAGCAACATTCTTTTTTTCCGTCGTCTGAACATTCTTTTTTAGATTTCGCTTTCTTGTCTTTTTTAGCTTTTGCTTTTTCTTGTGGTAGAAGTGAAGCCTGATCTCCAGAAGATTTTACGTTCTCTACTTTGTAAGTTTTTCCATCTGCTGATTTTTCTACAACTTCAATAAGTTTTTCAGGAGATTGTTTTCCGTTATCATATTCTACGGTTGCTGTTTTTGTATCAAAATCTACAGTTGCTTTTTGCACTCCGTCAACTTTGCTAAGGTTTTCTTCAATTGTTTTTGCACAACCCATTGCACATGTCATGCCTGAGATATCAAAGCTTGCAGTTTCTATTTTACCGCTTGCTACAGATGGAGCCTCAGTTATAACTTCTGTATCTGAAATTGTTCCAGCTTCATTTGATGTAGCTGAGTCTTTGCAACCTACAAAAAGAATTCCTGCAACTGCTAACGAAAATAGGGATTTTGTAAAAGTCATAGTAGTAAATATTAATTATGGATAAAATTGTCTTTAATTATAACGCATTACAAAAATAGCAAATAAAGTGTTGATGTCTCACAAAATTATTACAATTTTGCGCTGTCTTAAAAGCAGTTACAAATGGAACAAAAGCACGCCAAGTGGATTCAACTTACAATCCTCTCATTAATTTGGGGAAGTTCGTTTATCCTTATGAAAAAAGGGTTATTAGGATTAAACCCTCTGCAGTTGGGATCGCTCAGGATTATTTTTGCGGGGCTATTTCTGTTTGTCATCGGATATAAGAGCTTGCCGAAAATTCCACAAGGAAAATGGAAATATCTTGCATTGACAGCTTTCTGCGGTACATTTATGCCAGTGTATTTGTTTGCACTTGCTCAAACAGAAATTGATAGCTCTGTGAGTGCGGTGCTAAATGCGACGACACCTTTGGCAACATTAATCTTGGGAGCTGCTGCCTTTGGACTTACTTTTACAAGATCGCAGGTAATAGGAGTATTGGTAGGACTTGGCGGAACATTACTGCTGATCTTGAACGGAGCGATGAATCATCCTGAGCAAAATTACTATTACGCCTTGCTAGTCGTGGTTGCGTCTGTAGGATATGCGTTGAACGTGAATTTTATCAAGAGATATTTATCGGATTTGCATCCGCTTACTATTTGTACCGGAAACTTTTTGACACTTTTAATTCCTGCAATAATTATTTTGTACGGTGCAGATTTCTTTGAAATTGCAGATCAAGAAATAGTGCAAACCTCGGTTGTGTATATTGTAGTCTTGGGAATAGTGGGGACAGGAATGGCAAACTTGATTTTTTTCAAATTAATTCAGACAACCTCTCCTGTATTTGCAACATCAGTAACGTATCTTATTCCAGTAGTCGCGTTTTTCTGGGGAATGCTAGATGGCGAACTTTTTACACCAACACAGTTTGTAGGAGCATTTATAATTTTGATTGGAGTTTACCTTGCTGGAAAGAAATAGCAAAAAATAAAAATATAAAAAAGCCCCGTCATTACAGTAATGACGGGGCTTTCTATTTAGGACAAATCCAGTTTTTATTTGAAATCGGCGTCTGTAACACCTTCGTTAATTTTAACATCAGTAACAGTTAGTTCGATGTCAATACCAACATTCATTGATATCTTGTAAGGAACTTTAATGTCTTTTACTTTTCTGTAATCGTCATAAGAAGTAGTTTGTGTCATCTTTTGAGTTCCTTGCTCGATAGTCTGAGATTCTGCAACTTTATAACCTGTTGCAACATCATAGTAACGAGTAGTTTTTCCGTCGATAAGTACGTAAACTTCTTTACCGTCCATTGTTTCAATACCTTCTAATTTGGCAGACTTTATAGCTGGTGCAAGTTCTTGAAAAATTGTAGCAGCAGCTTTTCTCTCAGCAAATTCTTCTGCAGGAACATCCATACGCTGACCTTGTTGTTCAGAATAAGCGCCTTTTTCATTTACAACTTGCTTCATCATTGTCATTCCCATTGCTTTCATTTCTACCAACTGCTTGTTTGTCGAAGTAGTTTTTGTAGTCAATTCAACTGGAGTTCCTTGTACTGTACCTGACGCTACAATTGTAAGAGATTTTACAGCTTTTAACGCTTTTTCGCCACCAATAGCATCGATGTATTTGTCAACAACTGTCTTTGCAGTAACTCCAGCGGGAACCTCTTTTTTACTAATAGGTTTGTCAATTGGATTACCGTATTTGTCAAAGTAGAACATTGGAATCTTTAATTTTTCCAATCCAGGCCCAATTTCCGAAGCTTTACCAACAACAATAATTCTGGTATTATCGGATAAGAAATATTTATTTGCTACACGCATAACATCTTCTGCAGTTACAGCGTTGATGTTTTTGATGTAATTTTCGTAGAAGTCTGCAGGAAGGTTTTCTGTTTCAATGTTCAATGCATATCTCGCAACCGTTTGTGGTTTTTCAATTTGCATTACAAAACGTCCGATGTATCCAGCTTTTACACTTTTCAATGTAGCTTCGTCAACTTTATCTGTACGAATTCTTTTTAATTCTTTTACAAATTCAACAACTGCACTATCTGTAACAGCATTACGAACTTGCGATGAAGATCTGAATTTGCTTACGTAACGGCTTCCGCCAATAGCAGAGCGAGCGCCATAAGTCCATCCGTGAGCCTCACGTAAATTCATGTTTAGGTAACTGTTGAAGTCACCACCTAAAACTTGATTTGCAACAAGTACAGGGAAGTAATCTTTACTGTTCATTTCTAGTTTAACAGTATTTACAAGACCAATTTCAGATTGAACTGCGTTTGGCATATCAACCAAGTTGATTTGTGTGTACTGAACATTTAAGGGATCTGCATACGACTGATTTGGCGCTTGTGCTTTTGTCCAAGATCCAAATAGTTTTTCAACCATTTTCTTAGTTTCCTTAAACTTTACGTCTCCAACAACGATTAAGTACGCATTTCCGGGAACGAAATATTCTGAGTAGAATTGTTTTACATCAGCAAGAGATACATTAGCAAGGGTTTCTTCGCTCACATATTCTCCATTAGGGTGATTTTTCCCAAAAGCAAGAATGTCTGTTACTCTAGCAGAAACGACAGGAACACTTTTCTCTTGAGATTTTAGTCCTTCGACAAATTTAGCTTTAGACTTATCCAATTCTTCTTGAGTGAATTCTGTGTGAAGTGCACCTTCTGCCATTAACTCCAAGATTCTTTTAGAATATCTAGAAAGTCCGCTTGCGCTTGCTCGACTAATGCGGAAATTAATATCAGCTCCAAGGAAATCTACTTCTTCGTTAAAGGCATCTTTGGTTACTTTCTTTGAGCCACTACCCATAATGCTTCCAGTAAGGTCAGAAACTCCTTTTTTCGCTCCTTCTGCATAAGGCGCAGTGTCGATGGTAAGGTTGTACGAAACTCTTGGAAGTTTATGGTTTTCTACTACCATAACTTTTAAACCGTTTGGAAGACTAAAAGTCTGAGGCTTCTTGATATTGATAGTAGGAGATGGACCCGGAGTGGGCATCGGTCTGTCTTGTGCTTGCATAATTAAGGTTAAAAACAGGCTTGAGAATACTATAATTGTTTTTTTCATGATTTTAAATCTTAGTTTTGAGCTTTATCTTTCGCAGGAACGTAGTTCAATATCAATCTTTGAT
>JBBSRP010000176.1:0-6205 GCA_038242935.1 Flavobacteriales bacterium | reverse complement strand
TCCACGCTCAAGAATGTGCGCTGCTTGATTGCGAAGCCCTAATTCCATTTCTCTATAAACAGACGGAAGACGCATATTTAGATCGAAACCTTTGCTGTTAAGCGATTTAATTTCGACAGTTATTTTTTTTGTTGGTAGTTGCACAGATGCTTTCCCAAAACCGGTCATTGATTGTATCATATAAAATTATCAAGCGGCAAAGGTAGTTAAAAATGTGTTTATGCCTTATTATTTACCGCATTATCAGAATCGGATTCTTACAAATTCTTCAAAGCAGCAGTGGCCTCAATTATATTTTTTTGGCTGTTGCCGATATAAATTTTGTCCGAAATTATAAATACTGGTCTCTTCAGGAAAGTATAATGTTCCAACAAATATTTTTTGAAATCAGCTTCCGTCAAATTTTTATCTTTCAGTCCCATCGACTTATAAAGCATTGCTTTTTTGCTAAAAAGTTCTTCATAACTACCCGCCAAATCCTTCATTTTGTCAATTTCAACTTCTGTAAGTGGATCTTGTTTGATGTCGTGAAACTTCAATTTATCCGTTGATGGCAACGCTTTAATTATTTTTCGGCAAGTATCACAGGATGCGAGATAGTATATATTGTGTCCATAGAATTTTAGATTTTCACAAAGAAACGAAATTTCGAATTGTCAGCGATAGATCTTTAGTGAAAGCGAAAATCCTTTTAATAAGAATACTATATTTTTGGGCGAGACCTGCGCCAGGATGTTTTCGTAAAACTAGAAATTTTCTTTAGGCGCTGGTCAGGCTATCCGTTCCCAATCTTTCTTGTAGCTTTTGCTCCGCAAAGCCACAAGAAAGGATTTCCACTGCTATCCTTCTCGCAAATATCGGATCTACTTCAAATGAAATATATCGAATTCCTATGAAAAACAGTGACCTATGAAATAATCCTGCTCGCAAGACCAGAATAATTCGAAATATTATTTCTTTAGAAGAAAAAAAGTAAGAACAAGCTTTTTGACTGTCAATAAGTTATCGTAAATTCATTCTGTATTTCCGCTAGAAAAATGATGTGTTAATTTTGAACTCACCGATGCTGAATATGAAATCGAGAAATTCAAAAATACATGATTATGAATGTAACGCCAATCACCTCAGAGAAAGATTACAGAGACGCACTAGAAAGATTAAAAGTGATTTTTGATGCGTCGCTGAGAGCATAAAAAGCAAAGAAGCTCAGCAAATTGCAGGATTAATAGAAAATTACGAAAACGAACACTATTCAATTGATTCACCAGATCCAGAAGTCGCAAAAAAAAATTAGAACAGATGAATGAACTATCTTTACAACACTTGAGAAACTATGGAAACCGCTAAAAAAGAAAAATCTTTCGACGCTGTAAAAATGATGCGTGACACTCGGGACAAGATTAGTCTAGAAACTGAAAATATGTCTTTCGAGGAGTAAAGGAATATATAAAGTTGAAAATTAAAGATAGCAAAATAAAACTCGTTGGAAAGTAAGTCTCGCTTTTTATAGTGCGATATAGCAAGAATCATAATTTTCTAAAATCAAATAATTTCGATTATCAAAAAAATCGCTAAGAAAGTAAAAATTTCTTCCTAGCGACTTTTTGACTATTCCTGATAGAAGTCTGATCCTGAAACCTACCACTTATCTCTTTTCGATCATTTAGATTTTTTCAATTTTTTAAATTTCCTTTATTTCACCTTCAACAAATTCCCCAACTCCTCATAACTCAAAGATAGCTCTTGATTTCCATCGGCATAAGAGGCGATTTCATATTGATTATAGTAAAATAAAAGTCCTTTGTCGGTGTAGAATATATTTTGCGGAAGCGCAAAAACCTCATCTTCAAACATAAATCCTTTTGAATTTATTGGAGCTTCAGCAGGTATATCATATTTTCGTCTAAATTTTTCTTCAGCTAGCTTTTTTACAACTCCTTTGTCTGTGAAAATCTCATCATAACCCAAAGTTTTACCAGTTGCTCTATCAAAAATGATAGATTTCAAACCTTGATATCCGTGCGCTCCACCAGTAAAAGTGTAGTGAGTCATTTCGAAATTGATAAGATTATCACTTTCATATTTTACTTTAGTGTCGATTTTTGCTTCCCAGCCAAAAGTGTCTTCCGGAAATTTTTTGTGCAAATCATCATAAGCGCCGATGAAAGAATTTAAAATTCCTTCATAATCTTTTGCATCGCCAGGTTTCTCTCCAAAATATACAATGTTTCGTACTACAGAAAATATCTTATTATTGATGCTATCACCTACAAATTCACCGTTTTCTGCAATTGGTACCATAATTTTGGCAGATGCACATTGTCCATCTTTACATTTGGTTTCAGTAACCTTTTTAAAAGTCTGATCTTGAAAAGTCATTTCTTTTTTTTCTTCTTTCTGACAAGAAATCATCATAGAAGTAAATAGTACAATCATTAAAATTTTCTTCATAGCATCAAAATTTAAATTCAAAACAAAGGTATCGCCACTTTTATTGGAAAGCGTGTCAAAATCGGTAAATTTGTTACATAATTGAAATGTAAATAATATGAAATTTAATACAAAAGCGATTCATGGCGGTCAGCAAGTCGATCCAGTAACGGGGGCAGTAATGCCAGCAGTTTTTCAAACTTCTACTTTTGCACAAACAAGTCCAGGGAAACCAATTGGCGATTATGGATATAGTCGAACTTCAAATCCGACTCGTACCGCTTTAGAAAATGCGCTTGCAAGTATCGAAAATGGAAGCAGAGGTTTGGCATTTTCGTCTGGACTTGCAGCAACAGATTGTCTACTGAGATCTTACAAAGCGGGAGACGAAATCATTGCAATGGACGATTTATATGGAGGCACTTATCGACTTTTCACGAAAGTGTATAAAGATTCTGGAATCAAATTTCATTTTATAAATATGATTGATTTGGAAAAATTCAAATCGACAATTAATGAAAATACCAAAATGGTTTGGATTGAAACCCCGACAAATCCGCTGATGAAAGTCGTCGACATTGAAGCCATTGCCAAAATCAGCAAAGAACATAATTTATTGCTTGCGGTCGATAATACGTTTGCAACGCCATATTTGCAAAAACCATTAGATCAAGGTGCTGATATTGTAATGCATTCGGCAACAAAATACCTAAGCGGACATTCCGATGTAATTGCAGGCGCTCTCATTGTAAAAGACAAAGAATTGGGTGAGCAGATGCACTTTCAACAATTTGCAACGGGCGCGACGCTTGGACCAATGGATTCATTTCTAGTGTTAAGAGGAATTAAAACTTTGCATTTGCGTATGCAGAGACATTGTGAGAATGGTGCAAAAGTCGCAGAGTTTCTAGTGAATCATCCTGCTGTAGAAAATGTTTATTATCCAGGATTAAAATCACATCCAAACTACGAATTCTGCAAGAAGCAAATGCCAAAAGGTTTTGGAGGAATGGTTTCGTTTACTTTTAAATCAGGTTCTAAACAAGATGCAATAACATTTCTTGAAAACCTAAAAATATTTACACTTGCCGAATCTTTGGGTGGAGTGGAATCGTTGGCAAATCTTCCATCAATGATGTCACACGCATCAATTCCAGAAAATATCAGACGTAAGAGTGGTATTTCCGACGATCTTGTCCGACTAAGTGTTGGGATAGAAGATATTGAAGATTTGATTGAGGATCTTGAGCAGGCTTTTAAAAAATAATTGATAATTGTAAAATTTCTAAACAACTATCTTTTTTAAGTACAATTTAATAATGGATTTTATCACGGAAATCATCAAATGAAACCTCAAAGATCATTAAATAAGCTTTTAATCTGTTACATCAATACACTCTAATGAGGTGGTGTGAAAGCAACTGACAAATTAAAAATTTTGATGCTCATTTTGATTATTTTATTTTAAATAATACACATAACCGAAGTTGATCCAAATACTTAAGTCGTTTGACTGATTTTCTGTATAAATCGTCGGATCGGGTCTCATGCCGTCCACATAATCTGAATAGTAATACTGAAGACGTAAATCTACTAAGACATCAGACGTTTGATTTAATTTATATCTAGTGCCAATGCTGCTAACAATTGACCAAACTGTGCCCTCTTCATTGGTAAGCGCACCGTTAGAATATTTTTTGGGAGTAGTTCGAGGCGTATTTAAGCGTCCCATTGTACTATAGGCGTCAGGAGAGTATAAACTATATTGACCGCCCAAACTTAAATAAGGTGCCCACAAACTTGAAAAACCAGTAAATTCTTCGATACTAAGTGGATAAAATTCGAGTTGAACCCCAAGATTTGTAATAGAAGTGCTTCCGCGCATAGCTCGTAACTGCTTTGCAAAGGTGGAATTTCTTTTCTCATCAACCCACTTCCCATAGTGCTGCAATTCCACTTTATGGTAAGAAACTTCACTCCTAACTTTAAAATGATCTTTAAAGTAGTTCTGCCAAATGGTTATACTGGTGTTATGATTATCAGAAAAATTTAAATAATGAACTATTCCTATACCGTAACCTACATTTCCTATTGTAGTGCTAAAATCATTTCTTACACCATAGTCAGATTGCAGAAAAACCGGTCCGGCTACTACTCCCACTTCGTGAATGATGCCAAACTGAGCTTTTACATCATTTATAAATGCAACTAGCAAAAGAGCTAAAAATAAGTACTTACTCATGTAAAAAGTGCATTATAGTATTCAACAAATATATAAAAACATTGGCATTTATAATCTTATTACTATAAAGCTATGAAAAATTTTTAGATGTAGCGCAACTACATTAAGAATGGTGTGTTTAAAAATTTTATAAAAATTAATTTTTGATTGTCCGCTATCAGGCTTTCTGACCTATTTGTATATGAAAAACACAATACTTTCGTTTTGTAGTATATTTGTATTTTTTAAAAGAACTCGATGAACAAGGTATACTTCATATTTCTCTCCATTATATTTTCACAATTTAGTTTTTCACAATACAACACAGAGTGGAAAGGCTACTTCTCGTATAGCGAGATAAAAGATTTATCACAATCTAGTACTACAATTTATGCAGCTTCGGAGAATGCGCTATTCTCTATGAATAATTTGACGAGTGTTCTTAAAACAACTAACACGATTGATGGTCTTGCAGGCGAATCAATCAGCGCTATTCATTACAGTCGATATTTTAATAAGACTATTGTTGGTTATGAAAATGGATTGATTTTAATAATTAATGAGACGGACAATAGTATTCTCAATGTAGTGGATATAGTCAATAAGCAATTACCTGCAAATATTAAAAAAATTAATCATATCCATGAGTTTGACGGAACATTATATATTTCTTGCGACTTTGGAATTGTGCAATATAACTTAGCAACATTAGGTTTTGGCGACACCTATTTTATAGGAGCGTCAGGCGAAGAAATAATAGTAAATCAATCTACGGTATTTCAGGGAAAAATTTATGCAGCTACCAATCAAGGGATAAAATCTGCTGCGGTAAACAATCCAAACCTGAACGATTTTATGCAGTGGCAACAGATTGTGGCAGGAAATTGGAAAGGTGTAGAAACTTTTAAAACTCACCTTATAGCTTCAGAAAGCAATGGAAGATTAACAAAGCTTCAAGGAAATAATTTTGTAAACGTAAATCAACTCTCATCTGAAATTCTAGATCTTCGAGCGGCCGACGATTTCCTAACAGTGACAACTGCAGGTGTTGTTTATATTTATAATGTCAATCTTGCCGTCGCGACACAAGTAAATAATTATAGTATGGCTCAGCCTTATCCATTGTTCACTTGCGCAACTGTGATAAATGGCGTGATATATATTGGTACACGCGAAAATGGTTTGCTGCAAACAGACATTTATAACCCTACTTATTTTGAAAATATTGAGCCGACAGGTCCTATGCGAAACGATATTTTTTCAATCAATGCTGCAGGTCCAGATCTTTGGGCAGTCTACGGACGATATAGTGAAGCTTACGATCCAGCAGTATTGGACAAATATGGAATTAGTAAATACAGCAATTTCGCGTGGAAAAACATTCCTTACGAAGACGTGCATCCGCCGGGAAAAGATGTTGGAGATTTTGTTCGGGTAACAGTAAATCCTTCTAATATAAATGAAATATACGTCAGCTCGTACCAATCAGGATTGTTGAAATTTGAAAATGACGAATTTGTTAAACTTTACGATGAATCGAATAGTGGTTTGCAG
>JBBSRP010000175.1:0-6219 GCA_038242935.1 Flavobacteriales bacterium | reverse complement strand
TCGGCGACGCGCCTTTGATATGCATCAAGGATTAATCGGACTTTCCAATTACAGCAATCCCCAAGAATGGCTGGGAGAAATTAGAAAGACCGAAGTGAAATTTAGACAAATTTTAAAATGGGTTAGCTGCTTTGCACTTTCTGTAAATGAAGTTAACGCTGCTTTGGGTCGAATCGTAACTGCTCCTACAAATGGTAGCGCGTGCGTAATTCCTGCCGTTATGATGTATTATTTATGCATCGAAAACCACGAAGCGGGTCAAAAAGAAATCAATCAATTTTTATTAGTAGCAGGAGAAATTGGAAGTATCTTCAAAAAAGGTTCAACCATCTCTGCAGCGATGGGCGGTTGTCAAGCCGAAATTGGAGTTTCATCTGCAATGGCAGCTGCAGGATTGTGCGAATTGATGGGCGGATCTGCGGATCAAGTTTTGATTGCGGCCGAAATCGCAATGGAACATCATTTGGGATTAACCTGTGATCCAATTGGCGGACTGGTTCAGATTCCTTGTATCGAAAGAAATACGATGGGTGCAATTAAGGCAATAAATGCTGCTGAACTTGCACTATCTACAGATCCTAAGAACGTAAAAGTTCCGCTGGATGCAGTTGTAGATACAATGTGGCAGACTGCAAAAGATATGAATACCAAATACAAAGAAACATCTGAAGGTGGATTGGCAGTAGCGGTAAATATGGCAGATTGCTAAGATGTAGTTTACGGTTGACAGTTAACAGTTGACAGTTTTCGGTTAACAGTTTTGTAGAAACGTGATGTATAGCAACAAAAGATATTATTAACTGTGCGATAATCTTTTTAACCTTTATAAAATTATAATACCATGAAAGATAAGTCAAGAATATCTAAAGAAGAACAGACCAAAATCCGAGCTCTTAAAAAAGCATTAAAGGACGCTATGCAAGGCGGAAGTGCTCCAGATTTGAATTCAGTAAAAAAATCTTGAGTCATCAACAGCTCAAAAAGGCAAAGTTTAAAAATCAAACCATTCTCAAAGACATCAATTTTGTCTCCTTAATAAATAAATTACCAAAAAATAAAAATTATGTCGGTAGCTAAAAAAGATTATAAAAGAATTACTACGAAGTCTCTGATAGATATGAAAGCAAACGGAGAGAAAATCTCTATGCTTACGGCTTACGACTTTACAATGGCACAAATTGTAGATTCGGCAGGAATCGATGTTATTCTTGTTGGAGATTCGGCTTCAAATGTAATGGCAGGACACGAAACAACGCTTCCTATTACATTAGACCAAATGATTTACCACGCTTCAAGTGTGGTGCGTGGTACAAAAAGAGCCTTGGTAGTGGTCGATTTACCTTTTGGTAGCTATCAGTCAGATCCCAAAGAAGCACTTCGTTCGTCGATCAGAATTATGAAGGAAAGTGGCGGCCACGCTGTAAAAATGGAAGGTGGAAGCGAAATAAAAGATTCCATCAAGAAGATTCTAAACGCTGGAATTCCAGTTATGGGACATTTAGGATTGACACCACAGTCTATTTATAAATTCGGAACCTATACCGTTCGTGCAAAGGAAGAGGAAGAAGCAGACAAGCTAATCGAAGACGCCAAAATGCTGGAGCGGATTGGATGTTTTGCACTAGTGTTGGAAAAAATTCCAGCACATCTAGCCCAAAAAGTTGCCGAAAGTATTTCGATTCCCGTAATCGGAATTGGTGCTGGTGGCGGCGTTGACGGTCAAGTGTTGGTAATCCACGATATGTTGGGGATGAACAATGAATTCAACCCTCGTTTTTTACGTCGTTATCTGAATCTTTACGATGATATGACCACCGCGATTGGCAACTATGTAAAAGATGTCAAAAGCTCCGATTTCCCAAATGCTAGCGAACAATATTAATTAGAGAATTTTGAACTTAGAATGAAAATATTTTCTACCAAAGAAAATCTTCAGGTGCTTTATGAGGACAATCATATCATTGTAATCAACAAGCGCGTGGGCGATATTGTGCAAGGCGACAAGACCAATGACAAGCCACTTTCTGATGTTGTAAAAGAATATATAAAAGACAAGTACGACAAGCCCGGAGCAGTATTTCTGGGCGTTGTGCACCGCTTGGACCGTCCCACTTCTGGCATTGTTTTATTTGCGAAAACCTCCAAAGCACTCACGCGGCTCAACGAACTATTCAAGAATCGCGAGACCCAAAAGACCTATTGGGCGGTGGTCAAAAATAAACCTGCCACTCCCGAAGCAACCCTCACGCATTACCTCAAACGCACAGAAAAAAACAATACTTCCAAGGCGCATCTCAAAGAAGTTCCCGATAGCAAACTCTCTAGTTTAAGTTACAAAACCATAACGCAGCTCGACAATTACACCGTTCTCGAAGTTGATTTGCACACCGGTCGCCATCATCAAATTCGCGCGCAACTTTCAGCAATTGGCAGTCCAATTAAGGGCGATCTCAAGTATGGTTTTGACCGCAGCAATAGCAATGGCGGTATACATTTGCACGCTCGCAAACTCAATCTCATCCATCCCGTGACCAAAGAACACTTACAGGTCGTGGCTTCTCCCCCATCTGATCCTATTTGGAACAGCATTCCGAATAATTTATAGAATATTTTTTTGAAGGAGCTTTTTCCCGCTTTTCTCTACAATCCTGAGCGAGCATTTGCCACATCAGTCGGCACTCAAGGAGCTTCTTTCAGTCGCTCTTGCCTGCCGCTACTGCCAAAAAGGCAAATCCCCACTCAGGGATTTTCGCTGCAATCGGGGCTAGGGAATTTGGGTATTGTTGAAGATTTGGGTTTTGGAGGAGATTTTGTTCTCTGTTTTAATTCTAATAAATTCCCATTAGAAATACGTTCCGCTGAAAATCAGATACTATTTTCAAAAATTGTGTCAAATAAAACTTTACATTTAACCAAGTAATAAAATATAATATGGCTCAGTTGTCGCAAAATTTGCGACAACTATCACGAACTTTATTATTTATTAGGTCGCTTAGAAAATGAACTAGTCGCAAATTGCGACCGGTTCAAAAAATTCAAACACTCTAGCAATAATCCATACTCATTTACAGAGCAAGGAGTAGCGATGTTATCATCGGTTTTGAGAAGCGAAACGGCCGTACAAGTAAGTATCGCAATAATAAACGCTTTTGTAGCTATGCGAAAAACCATTGGCAATCACCAGCAATTATTGCAGTTGTCAACAGAATTTAGACAGCATAAATTAGAAACAAACGAAAAATTTCAACAAGTTTTTATGGCTTTAGAAGCACCGAGTATAAAAGACAAACAAGGCGTTTTCTTTGACGGACAAACGTACGACGCTTACGATTTTGTAAATAGTCTAATTAAAAAAGCAAAAAGCAGTATTGTGCTGATAGATAATTTTATAGGCGATACTGTAATTACGCAATTGACCAAAAAGAACAAAAATGTAGCGGTAACTTTATTAAGTAAAAACATAACCAAAGCACACGATAGATTTACGATTATAGATACAGACGAAGTATATCATTTAGGAGCTTCATTAAAAGATTTACGTAAAAAATGGTTTGCTTTTTCTAAATTAGAAGCAAATTCTGTTACTATTGTAGCATCAATTAAAGAACTGATATGAGTGAGGAAATAAATCACTTTTTGAGTAAAAATCACTTTTTGACTTTTCGAAAACAATAAGTGGTAATAGATAGTGACTAAAATCGACATTTAAAATTAACGACTATGATAAATGAGTTGATTTTATTCCAATAGGAAGGGCTTAGCAGTAGAATTGACGTACCTGTTGAAAACGAAACTGTTTGGCTTAACAGACTACAGATGGCTTCACTTTTGGACAGGGGTGTAAAAACATTTGGCGAAATATTCTACACAATGGATTTGAAAGTCTTTAGAAAGTTCTTATGAAGGAAAAATCAAATTAGTTTTTATAGTGAGCAATTGATTTTGTCAATTTTTTCCAAACCTCAAAAAAACTGCCAAATCATAAATTTTCCTCTTTAGATCATAACGAAGTTGTTATAGGTAGTCTAATCTTCATAGACAGCCTGAAATTACACTTCTGCTAAAAATAAAACTTAGTTTCTGAAAACGTCATTTCTTAGAATTGTGTGAGGGATAACAGCGGCATCCTTTATTGTGAGCTTGCGGATGCAAAGTTCACTATAAAGATACAGCGGAGAGCGCGGCGTATTTCCTGCTCCTTAAAAGCAGGAAATAGGACACACCCAAAAAAACAGACGCGAAGAAATGGAGACGATTTTGTTTTGGATCATATATTCTCTAAAATCTTGTTTCAAATTGCAATTGTTAAATCTATTTTTAAACTATATTTGACTTCAAAAATTAGGAATGAAAGAGGTAAATGCACTTACAATAATAGCGATCGTTTCCTGCTGCATAAGTGTCTTATTTGCATTTTTCTTGCTTTCGGTAAAGTCCAAAAATCCGATTAGTAATAAGCTTTTTGCAGCATTTCTGATTTTGAGTGCATTTGATTTAAGTGGCTGGTTTCAGTATTTATACAATCCTCATTTATCAAATACTGGTATGGCGAGAAGTATGCTTTCTTTCTTGCAAATGCCAGTGCTTTATTTTTACGTGTTGTCTGTCTCCTATTCAGATTTTACACTGAAACCGAAACATTTATTACATTCTATTCCATATCTGCTTGCAAATTTGGTGATGTTTCCAAGATTTTATTCCCAAAATTTGGCCGCTAAAAACGCTTTATTTGAGAACTACAATCGTATCTGGGAACTTATATACATCCACATTACAATCGATCTGCAATTCATCATATATATTGGGATGATTTTCGTAATTCTGATAAGATATAAGAAAATTTACCAGCAAAACTTTTCTGATACAAGTGCAAAAGCTTTCGATTGGCTTTTTCAATTCACGCTCGTTTCTGCAATAATTCACAGCGTGGTGATTGTAAAAAATGTTCTCAAATATGTAGATAGAGAAAATTCATTTGAATATGTACAGCTGCTAGTGAGTGTTTTGGCTCTTACTGTAATCTGTTGGTATGTTTTGAAGGCACTGAAATATCCAGAATTGTTTAATGGTGTGAATTCTAATATTCAAGTGGTCAATCAAGATAATGATCAATCTATCATTATTAATTCTAGTGATATTGATGAGTTAACTAAATATATGAAAACCGCTAAACCATTTCTGAACCCATCATTATCAATTCGGAATCTTGCCGAAGAGATAAAAATGAATCCTCGAGAATTGTCCATTTTGATTAATCAGCAACTAAAGCAGCATTTTTTTGATTTCGTAAATGAGTATCGTATAACCGAGGCGATGAAAATTTTGAAAGATCCTGCTAAAAATGAATTCACCGTTTTAGAAATCCTATACGAAGTTGGATTTAATTCGAAATCTTCGTTTAATACCGCCTTTAAAAAGCATACTGGAATGACGCCAACGGAATTTAGAAAATCCCTTTAAAATCAATGCTTTGACGTAAAGTCGGACGTGGATGGAATAAAGTCGAACTCATTTTTACATTGGAAATGAGTTCGACTTTGTGTTTTCGGTCGTGAGAAATGCTTTGCTGTCGCACTTTTGTCTTATCAAACAAAAAGACAATTAAGATGAAAACAATTATTAAAACACTCACAGTATTTACCCTTTTGCAAGTTTCGACAATTCTTTGTGCACAAACAATAAAAGGAAAAGTGATGGATAAAACAGATACAATTCCGTTTGCAAATGTTAGCATTACCAACAACGAAAATCAGATCATTACCGGAACGACTTCTGATGAAAATGGTAAATTTGTCATTGACATTGAAGCTGGCACTTACAAATTGAATGTGAATTTAATGGGCTATACAAATTATGAAAAATCGATCACCATTGATAGAGATTTGGATTTAGGAATAATTATATTGGAGGAGAATTTTTTAAGTTTAAATGAAGTTGTCATAAAAACAGAGCGCAGACGAATAGAGAGAAAGATTGATCGATTGGTTTTTTACGTAGAAGAAAGTATAGCTTCTACGGGAGGAAATGGATTAGATATTTTGAAAATTACACCGGGAATTCAAGTGCAGAATGGTTCTTTAGAAATTCTTGGTAAAGGTGCTTCGCAAGTGATGATTAATGGTCGAATTTCTCCGCTAGTGGGAGAGGAATTAGCTAGTTTTTTGAGCGGACTTTCAGCAAGTGATATTTTGAAGATCGAAGTAATTACCAATCCGCCAG
>JBBSRP010000174.1:0-6221 GCA_038242935.1 Flavobacteriales bacterium | reverse complement strand
TTCCTCTTGTAATTTTAAAATAGCTGCATTTGTCTGCTCACTAACCGCTACTGCGTTGGCATCAGATTGTTTTACAACTTGGAGAATGATAGAACTTTGTTGATTTACTCTCGAAATTTTATCTACTTCTTTCTGACTATCCTGAACATCGGCAACATCCGAAAGCCTGATTTGAATGCCGTTTTGAGATGATACTACAAGATTTCTAAGCTCTTGAACATCTTTATATTTTCCTGAAAGACGAATCAAAGTACTGTTTTCACGAGTTTTGATATTTCCCGTTGGGAAATCAAGATTTGAGCTCAGTACCGCTTGCTGAATTTGTGGAACTGATAGTCCAAAACCTTTAAGCTTTGCAGCATCAAGACTTACTTGAATTTCTCTTTCTTGTCCACCTACAAGACTTACTTGTGCAACACCTTGCACACGAGATAGAATTGGTTGAATTTTCTTATCTAAAAGATCGTAAAATTCTACTTCTTCCATATTAGCAGTCGCACCAATGGTCATAATTGGCAAATCACTTAGAGAGAATTTGCTTAAAGACGGTGGATCTACATCGTCTGGCAAATCTTTAAGAACTGCATTAATCTTACGTTGTGCATCATTCAACGAATAATCGGCATCTGCATCGGCGGTAAGAGTGATCAATACAACTGAAAGGCTTTCATAAGATTTAGACTCAATTTTCTTCACATTTTCGAGTGTCGAAACGGCATCCTCTATTTTTTTGGTAACTGTATTTTCGACCTCACCTGGCGAAGCACCTGGATAAACTGTTGCAACTGTAACCACGTTTACTTCAAACTTTGGTATCAGCTCATAACTCAGCTGACTGTAGCTGAAAATTCCACCTACAAGTAATATTATAAATAATACAATGATTAAGGAAGGTCTTTTTATTGATATATCTACTAATTTCATATTTCTCTAAATTATTTAACAACATTCACTTTCGTACTGTCGCTCAAGTTTATCTGTCCGCTGGTAACTACAATATCACCGTCGTTAAGTCCTTCAAGGATTTCCACTTTGTCGCCAAGGATTCTTCCTGAAACAACTTTGGTCAGAAATGCGATGCCATCTTTTACAACAAATACTTGATTGCTACTTACACTTCCTACGAATGCACTTCTTGGAGCAGTTTTGATTTTGCTTTTGGCAACATCAGAATTACTAGTTACAAAAGTTGCTGTTCCGTACATTCCAGCTTTTATTTTGTTGTCTGGATTTTTTGCGATTTCAATTTCGACAGGGAAACTTAGAGAAGCATCTGCCATTGGAGCGATAAAGCTGATTTTACCTTCAAAAGCGTCATTTGGAAAAACAGAAGCTTTTACTTTTACATTATCTCCTTTTTTAAGAGTTGTAATCTGACCTTCGTTTACAGTGACTTTTAATTTTAAGGTAGACACATTTACAATATCAAATAATGCAGTTCCTGGAGAAACCACCGAACCTGGTTCGATATATTTTCTGTTTACAATTCCGTTGATGGTCGCTTTTATAGTTGCGTCACCATAGCTAATATTTGCTTGAGACAAACGTGCTTTTGCGTTTACAGCAGCAAGTTTTGCTTGTTCAACTTGTTGTTGAGTCACACCACCTGTAGCATAAGCATTTTCATAACGCTGACGATCTGCCACTGCATTTTCGTAAGCTGCTTTTGCATTATTCACATCTACAGAAAGTCTATCTCCTTTAATTATTGCCAAAGTCTGACCAATTCTCACTGGACTACCTTCGTCTACAAGAATTCTTGTAACACGACCTGCATTTTCTGCTGAAAATTTTAGTGTTTGTGATGGTTCAAAATTTCCGTTTGCCACGAAATCTGTAGCCACAGCAGCAGTTCCAATTGTATCTACACGAACAGCAACCGAAGCACTTTTTTCTGCAACGATAGCAACATCTGCAGCGTTTTGTTTTTTGTTATTACTTAAAGTAAAAACAACAGCAGCTACCAATACTACTCCAATTACGATATAAATTATTTTTTTCATCTGTTACTAGTTTAAAAGTGTTTTAAGTTCTCCTTGTGATTTGATTAATTGAATTTCTGCTAGTTTGTATTCTAATAAAGAATTTGAATAAGAGTTTTTGGCATCTGTAAGTGCATTCTCGGCATCAAGTAAATCTGTTAGCGGCGTTAATCCCTGCTGATAATTGTTGCGAGTATTGTCCAGTACATCTTGTGCAAGCTGAACATTTTCTTTTTGTGCGCCAATGGTTATAAGAGTATTTTCGATACGTGCTTTTGCATTGTCATAAGCTAGATCAAGTCCTAGTTGAGTGTCTTCTAACTCTGCCAATACTTTTTTAAGTTTAATATCAGATTGTCTTACTCTTGATCTTGTTGCAAATCCAGTAAAAATTGGAATTCTAAGGTTAAGACCTACAGTTGCAAAATCTGACCAAAAAACGCCATCAGCTGGTTTTCCACCAAGTGGAAATTCTGTTCCAAGACCTTGGTAGCCGTAGTTTCCAGCAAGATTTAAGGTTGGATAATATTGAGCAACAATAGATTTACGCTCATAAGTAAGCAACTCTTCTTGTTGTTTTATCAATTGATATTCGGTGCGTTTTTGCATATCTGGAGCATCACCAAGCAAAACTGCTGGAGCTTCAAAATCAGTTTCTGGCAACTCGATTTTTATAGCCATCGGCATTCCTATAAGGAATTTCAATGAATTTTCTTGCTGCTCTACAGCACTGATTATCTGCTGACGTTGTGATTTGATATTTGAAAGTTTTACGATCGTTCTGTCAAGGTCAATTTTCTTGGCAAGTCCGTTGTCATATTGACCTTTGATGATATTTCTCACCTTAGTCGTATTCTTGATAGTGCTGTCAATGATTGTCAGTTTCTGCTTCTGAATGTATATTTGGTAATAAGCCGATGCCACGCGCTCAATCACCTGCTCATCTGTCAATTCTTTATTGATTCGGTAAAATTCTCTTGTTGATCTTGCCGCCTTTAAACCTGTAAAAACCGAATAATCAAAGATTGCTTGAGTTACGGAAACACTGCCTGTACTTGACCACTCTTGACCAAAAGGAATAAGTACTGTAGTTCCAGGTTGTCCAAAAACTTCTCCTGGTAATGCAGTCAATTGAACTACTGGATTGTAATTTAAAGCTCCGTTTACACTTATTTGTGGCAACGCTCTAGAACGAACTTCCTGAATCAGGTATTCGCTGTTTTCTACGTCAAGCTGTGCTTTTTTGGCTTCAACTTTATTTTGAAGTGCGTAATTAATAGCCTCTTTCAGGCTTAGTACTTTTACTTCTTGCGCTTGTGCTAAGAATTGTAGTAAAAGTGCACTTATTAAAAAAACTTTTTTCATCAGTGATTGTCTATTAGTGTATACTTAATTGTTTGTCTAGTTCTAAAATTCCTTTTTCGGTTGCGATAGATCTCGTATGGTATTCTAATGCTCCGTATTCTAAAAGTTGAGCTTCTTTATCCGAAATCGTCTTTTCGTTAATAGCGATGCAAAGCGTATAATATAGACGAGCTGTCATGTCAATGTCAACATCTTTTCGGTAATATCCCTGCTCAATTCCGACCGTTATATTTTGCTGCATAAACCGAAGTCCATCTGTGTTTTCTTGCTCTATTACTTTTTTATAGATTTCAGGATAATATTTGCTAAGTTGATAGAGTGGAGAAGTCTCGGTCATATTGAAAATCTGTTTGAATATCTTTCTAATTTCAAAGTTTTCTTCAATTGGATTAAACTCTTTGTTGATAATATCTTGCATCATTCCGCGGTATAGTTTGTGAACTTTATCTGTGCAGTCTGCTATTAAAACTTCTTTATTTGCAAAATATTTATAAATAGTTTTTTTCGAAATAGCCATCTCTGCCGCTAGGTCATCCATTGTAATGCTTTTAAAACCAAGTTTTAAAAACAGATCCGTTGCTTTGGTGATTATTTTCTCTTTCATATTCCGTATTTTCAGACGACAAAATTAGAACAGAAACTTTCAGCACCCAAATAGTTTCCAAAGTATTTTGATTAATTTAACATTCAGTTTAGTGGCTGTATCTGCGGGGTTTGGTTAATTTAGCCACAAATTGAAATCTATGCACACAATAGAAGCATATCGCTCCTTTTTTCTCGATAGAATAGAACAAGAAACTCTTAGCAGAGAGCCAGACAATCTTTATGCACCAATTCGTTATATAATGAATTTGGGCGGAAAGAGACTCCGTCCAGTTTTGACCTTGCTTACTGCAGAAATTTTTGGGTCGTCTTATAAGGATGCGCTTTCTGCTGCAATTGCGATTGAGGTTTTTCATAATTTCTCTCTCGTTCACGATGATATTATGGATGCTGCGCCAATGCGTCGCGGTCAGCCAACTGTTCACGAGAAATGGAATACCACTACGGCGATTCTTTCTGGAGATGCAATGTTGATTTTGGCGTACCAGTATTTTGAAGATTATGAGCCTAAAGTCTTTTTGGCTCTTGCCAAATTGTTTAGTAGAACAGCACTTCAGGTCTGCGAAGGGCAACAGTGGGATATAGATTTTGAAAATTCTGAAAAGGTTCTTCTGAAGGACTATCTTAAAATGATCGAATACAAGACCGCTGTTTTGGTCGCAGCAGCAATGGAAATGGGCGCGATTATCGCAAATGCTTCAAAAGAGGATTGTGCAGCGATTTACAATTTTGGATTAAACCTCGGAATCGCTTTCCAAATTCAAGACGATTACCTTGACGCTTTTGGAAATCCAGAAAATTTCGGAAAACAAATTGGTGGTGACATTATCGAAAATAAGAAGACTTATTTATATCTAAAAGCTTTAGAATTTGGATCTGAATCTGAAACTGCCGAAATCAAAGAATTTTTTACCGTCAAAAATCACGGAAATCACGAAAAAATTGATGCTGTAAAAGCGTTATTCTTATCAAGTGGAGCTGCCGACCAAGCTTTAAAGGGAATTGAAGAATATACTCAGAAAGCTTTCGAAGTTCTTGAAACTATCAATATCGATGCAGAAAAGAAAAAAATCTTGCACCACTTCGGAAAAAATCTAATGAAGCGTACCGTTTAAAAATAGCCGTCAAAATGTTTACAATGCCCGCCACTATAGAGCAGCTTTTGAATCAAGCAGAGACCGAAATGCTGTATGATGCTTTGCTAAGTCAGATTAATAAAGATTTTAATTTAGCGAATGAAGCGATAGATTTTCCCAAGAGTACAAGTCCCAACGAATTGAAGATTCAACTTCACGAGAAAATCTACCGACTTATTCAGTATAAATTTGCCGAATATCTAAACCTTTTATACATCATCGACATTAGTGAAGAGGAAATTAAAAAACTCGATGGATCAGATTTAGTCGCACTATCTGAGCAAGTTGTCTTTTTACTGCTCAAACGAGAATGGCAAAAAGTATGGTTTCGACATAAATATAGTTCGTAAACCTACTTTTAAAAGTAAACTCTTACAAAAGGCATAAACGGTTCCGAATATACATTTTTGTTTTTGTCATGCAGCAAGTTGTATCGAGCTCCAATTGTTACGCTTCCCGTTCTGTATCCTGCACCTACAAATAATGCTGTATTCCAGAAATCATCATTTATATTTTGAACGATTGCATTTGTCACAATTTTTCTTACTGTGTTCACTCGCAATTGTTCTACTTCTGCCGAAAGCTGTATCGCCTGTATCGGATTAAAGAGCGCTACGACACTTCCGCCATAAAGATTGCTTGTGTATTGCACCCTTTGATCAATCTTTGCAGCATAAGCTTTTTGGTCTATATAAGAATACTGCGCGCCTAGACCTACGGCAAAATATTCATTAACATTGTAAATTGCTCCTGGAGCAATTGAAATATTGGTGTAATTACTTCCAAAATTTAAACCTAAGCCACCTCCAAATTGTACATGTTGCCAGAAGTCACTTTTAGCTTTTGGAGCATTACCTTGTGCTTGAATATTACTAATTCCGAAAACTACAATTGCCGTAGAAAGAAGGATTTGATGTCGAAGAGTGGTGAATTTTGTCATTTTTAATGTCTATTGGTTATTAAAACATAAAAGTATTTAAAATTATTCAGATTGTATTTCAATTATTGTACTTTTGCCTAACTACTTTAACAACTTAGTATATTCAAAAAAAATATGGATAGGTTTTCATTTTTAAACGCAGCACACACTGACTTTTTTGCCGAATTATACGAACAGTATCTTGAAAATCCAGAC
>JBBSRP010000173.1:0-6303 GCA_038242935.1 Flavobacteriales bacterium | reverse complement strand
TACCATAAAGTAATTATTATGTGTGATGCCGATGTGGATGGAAGCCACATCGCAACACTAATTCTTACATTCTTCTTTAGATTTATGCGCGAACTTATTGAAAATGGTCACATATATATTGCTGCTCCACCTTTATACCTTGTCAAAAAAGGAAATAAAAAAGAGTATGCTTGGAGTGACGATGATCGCGATGCTGCAAATGCTCGTATGGGCGGAAGCGCAGGAATTCAACGATACAAAGGTCTTGGAGAGATGAATGCTGAGCAATTGTGGGAAACTACAATGGATCCAGAATACAGAACCTTGCGCCAAGTAACAATTGATAGTCTTGTAGAAGCAGATCGTGTTTTTTCTATGCTAATGGGCGATGAAGTTCCACCACGTAGAGAATTTATTGAGAAAAATGCAGCTTACGCTAAAATTGATGCATAAGTAGATAAATTTATTTTAAATTGCATTTGCAAACTTTTGCATTAATAACATAAAGCTCATAGAATATGAAAGTAACAGTAATAGGTGCCGGAAATGTAGGTGCCAGTTGTGCAGATGTAATTTCTTATAGGGGGATTGCCAGCGAAGTAGTATTATTGGATATCAAAGAAGGTTTTGCAGAAGGCAAGGCGATGGATATTATGCAATGTAGCAGTAATACCGGTTTTAATACTGTAGTGACTGGTGTAACTAACGATTATTCAAAAACTGCGAACAGTGATGTGGTAGTTATTACTTCTGGAATTCCTAGAAAACCAGGAATGACAAGAGAAGAGTTGATCGGAATTAACGCTGGAATCGTAAAATCTGTTGCCGAAAATGTCTTGAAGCACTCGCCAGATACAGTACTTGTTGTAGTTTCAAACCCAATGGATACAATGACATATCTTGCATTGAAATCTTTGGGAATGGATAAAAATAAAATCATCGGAATGGGTGGAGCTCTTGATAGTTCGCGTTTCAGATACTTCTTAGCGAAAGCTTTAGATAAACCAATTAACGATATTTCGGCAATGGTAATTGGAGGTCACGGTGATACAACTATGATTCCACTTACTCGATTAGCATCCTATAATGGTATTCCTGTTTCGCAATTTTTATCAGAAGCAGAACTTACAGAAGTTGCGAGCTCGACAATGGTTGGAGGAGCAACTCTTACTAAATTGTTAGGTACTTCAGCTTGGTATGCTCCAGGAGCTTCGGTAGCATATTTAGTAGATAGCATTCTGAATGATCAGAAGAAAATGATTGCTTGCTCGGTAATGCTTGATGGCGAATATGATCAGAAAGATATCTGCATAGGAGTGCCTTGTATTATAGGAAAAAACGGAATTGAAGAAATTTTAAAAATAGAGTTGAACGACGAAGAAAAACAGAAGTTCGCCCAAAGCGCTGAAGCAGTTAGAAATATGAATGCAGATCTAAAATCTCATTTGTAGTGAAACTAATATTATAAAATTTATAAAAAGTGCTATGTCAGTTGATATAGCACTTTTTTTGTAAAAAATTTGATGAGGCAGCTTGTGCTTTAGAAGGATGAAGACTTTACAAAACTTGCATAAGCCATATTTAAAGCAGATATTTTTAACAATGTAATATAAATTTCTGATTATCGAATGATAGTACAAAATAAAATTGTTTAATCTTTTCGTAAATTATATATTTGCACGTTTCAAAAAAACGCCACATTAGTTGCGAAGTCGTTTGGGCTACCAACTTATAAGCATTAATCTGGTATTTCGACCAAACAATATTGACTGAACCAAAAAAATAATTAATTTTTAGTAATAATGCAGAATAGAGGACTCGTTAAATTTTTCGCAATATTATTTGCGCTGGTAAGTATTTACCAACTTTCTTTCACCTTTGTCGCTCAAAAAATCCAGGATGACGCTAAAGCGTATTCTCAGGGTGACTCGCAGAAGCAAATTAGATACCTAGATTCTATTGGTAAAGAAACAGTTTATAATCTTGGTTTTACTGATTTTACTTACGACGAAGTAAAAGGAAAACAAATTAATAAAGGACTAGACCTTGAAGGTGGAATTAACGTTATTCTTGAAATTTCTGTAAAAGATATTTTAAAAGGATTAGCAAATAATTCCAAAGATCCAATCTTTAATAAAGCACTTGTTGATGCATCTGCAAATAGAGAAGGAAATCAGGATTACCTTGATGCGTTCTTTAGTGCATTTGAAAAAGGAGCAGAAGGGAAAACAAAACTTGCTTCACCAGATATTTTTGCAAATAAAGTATTAGGAGACGATATGACCTTCAAAATGACAAACGATGAAGCTAAGAAAGTTCTTCGTAGAAAAGTTGATGAGTCTATCGGAAGTGCTTTCCAAGTATTAAACAAACGTATTGACAAGTTTGGAGTAGTACAGCCTAATATTCAAAGACTTGGTCAGTCGGGACGTATCTTGGTAGAATTACCTGGAGCACAAGAAATCGATCGTGTTAAGAAATTATTGCAAAGTACTGCTCAACTGGAATTTTGGGAAACTTACAAAATTGACGAATTAGGAGAATTCCTAATGGCAGCAAACGAAACTCTAAAAGCTACAGAAGGTAATACTGTTGATGTAAAAGAAACAAAACCAGCTACTGGAATCGATTCTCTTCTTACAGATACAAAAAATGATTCTACAGCATTAGCAAAAGGAAACAATCCACTTATCGATACTTTTATCGCTCAAGGTGGTGGACCAGTTTTGGCTGTTGTTTCTACTAGAGATACTGCAAAAATCAATGGGTATCTAAAAAGAACTGATATTAAAAGATTACTTCCTGCAGATAAGCGTCACGCAAAATTTGTTTGGGGTATTCCAACAACAATAAAAACTGAAGCAGGTGCAAATATCGAGTCAATCGAATTGTATGCACTTAAAGGAAACAGAAATAACGAAGCTGCAATGAGCGGCGGAGTTGTTACAGATGCAAAAGATTCTTTTGACCAATTAGGTAAGCCATCTGTTACAATGCAGATGAGTGGTGTAGGAGCTAGAGAGTGGGAAGAGCTTACTGGAAATGCTTTTACAACAAAAGGAAATATTGCAATCGTTCTTGATGATGTAGTTTATTCTGCACCTGGAGTTTCTAGCGGTCCAATTGCTGGTGGAAGATCAGAAATCTCTGGAATGTTTAATGTTGCACAAACAAAAGATTTAGCAAACGTTCTACGTGCTGGTAAATTACCTGCAGCTGCAGAAATCGTTCAGTCAGAAATTGTAGGGCCATCTCTTGGTCAAGAAGCTATTGATAACGGTACGAACTCTGCTATCGTTGGTCTTTTACTTGTATCACTTTGGATGATGCTTTTTTATGGTAAAGCTGGTTGGTATGCAAATATTGCCCTAGCTGTCAACTTATTATTCCTTTTCGGAATTCTTGCAAGTTTAGGTGCTGTACTTACATTGCCAGGTATCGCGGGTATCGTACTTACAATGGGAACTGCAGTAGATGCGAACATTATTATCTACGAAAGATCTAAAGAAGAACTAAGACTTGGAACACCACTTGATCTTGCTGTCAAAAAATCTTTCAGCTGGCAAGGTGCAATGTCATCAATTACAGATGCCAATGTAACGCACATTCTTACAGGAGCTGTACTTTTAATTTTTGGAACAGGACCTATCAAAGGATTTGCTACTACATTATTAATTGGTATTGCAACATCATTATTTACGTCAATCTTTATTACAAGAATTCTACTTGAATGGAGTATTTCACGTAAAAACAACTTGACGTTTGTAACAGGATTCTCAAAAAATATCTTTACTAAATTCAACTTTGATTTCTTAGGTAAAAAGAAAATTGCTTACGGTGCATCTATCGCGATCGTAATTATTTCTATAGCATCTCTTTCTATCAACGGTCTTAACTACGGTACGGATTTCGTTGGAGGTAGAACTTTCCAAATTAGATTTGAAAAACCGGTATCTGCAGAAACAGTAAAAGCAGAATTAGGAGAAGTATTTGAAGGAAGTGCCGAAGCAAAAGTTTTCGGATCTGACAATCAATTGAAAATTACAACTAAATATAAAGTAAACGAAACTGGTTCAGAAGCAGATCTAGAAGTAAATAGATTGCTTTACGAAAACTTGAAAAAACACTACGGTCCAAATATGACTTATGATAAATTCATCAACGCTTATGACGGTAAAACTGTTGGATTGCTTTCAGCTTCCAAAGTTGGGCCTTCAGTTGCAGATGATATCAAGAAAAACTCTATCTGGGCAGTTTTAGGTGCAATGGCACTTGTGTTTATCTACTTAATGATCAGTTACAGAAAATGGCAATACTCTCTTGGAGCGGTTGCAGCCGTAGCGCATGACGTTATATTTGTATTGGGTATCTACTCTTTACTATGGAAATATCTTCCTTTCGGGATGGAGATTGACCAACACTTTATTGCAGCAATCTTGACCGTAATTGGATACTCTATGAATGATACTGTAATTGTATTTGACAGGGTTCGTGAATATCTTGCTGGAAAAGAAAAAGGAAACTTTGATCAGATTGTAAACAAATCTATTAACTCTACGATGTCAAGAACAATCAATACATCTCTTACATTAGTGATGGTATTACTTATCATGTTCATCTTTGGAGGTGAGTCAATTAGAGGATTTATCTTTGCAATGTTGATCGGTATTGTCGTAGGAACATATTCTTCACTATTTATCGCAACTCCTATTTTGATTGATACAATCCCACAAGCGGAGCACGATCGTATCGAAAAGTTGCATAATGAACCGGACGCAATCGAAGCACACGCATAATATTTCAAGATTTTTTATATATAAAAACCCGGCTTTATGTCGGGTTTTTTGCGTTTACAAAAGTTTCTAAAAACCTGAGATATATAATTTTAAGAATAGTTTTTTGGCTTTCGCCAAATTTATGCTGCACGTGTAATAGGGGATTTAATGGGAGGTTGAATTATTGTTTTTCATAGGCCGTTCAAGGTGGACTGAATTTATAAAAAGAAGTTTTCGATAGAGGTTCTGTCGTTGATAAATAGCATTTTATAGTAGGCTTTCGCCAAATTTATGCTGGACGCGTAATGGGGGATTTAAAGAGAGGTTGAAGTATTGTTTTTCATAGGACGTTCAAGCTGGGCTGAAGTTATAATAAGAAACGTTTGCTTGAAACTTAGACTAGTTTTGTTGCCCTTGTTATAAAGGATCTCGCCTTAAATTGAGCTTTACCAGAAATTATTTAGCTGTAGTTTTAAACTCATACTTCATCAAGTTTACGTCCTTCATATCGTCTTATAAGACCATTGTTTTGTGGTTTCTTGATGTTGATTGGTAGATGGAGCTTTCATAATTTCGATGATACTCTGATAGTAGATCCATGACGAGAACACCTTCCGCGTAAGCGAAAAAATACATAATCGCTATCTTCTTATTCTCTCTAGATCGATTTCAAAAAAAAACTCCCACTATATAATAGTAGGAGTTGTATATGGTAATTGTAACTAAACTTATAACGTATTCGGAAGCTTTTTCGCTCGTACTATGAAGAATAATCCAGCAATTATAAACGGAATACTAAGCCATTGTCCTGTCGAGAAAACGCCCAAAGCACTCTCAAAACCACCCTGACTTTCCTTGATAAATTCAACTACGAAGCGTACTGTCCACAATGTTACTAAAAAGACTCCAAACAAAAGTCCTGGTTTCTTTCTAGCATCTGTTTTCCAATACATATAATATAAAAGTGCAAATATCGCCACGTAACCTACTGCTTCGTATAACTGCGCTGGATGTTTTGCAGGAATTTGTGCTAAGAGTTCAGAAAATTGAGGACTTGTTGCAATTGCGTCATAAGCCATTTTTGAATCTGGAATCTGCGTCGCCTGTACTGCATCTTGAGGTGAATAGGCATCGTGTAAGAATTTGATTCCAAACGGAGAAGTTGTCGCTTGACCTATAATTTCCGAGTTGAAAAAGTTACCCAATCGTACAAAAATTGCACCACTAGCAACTGGAATTACAATTCGATCCAAGATCCATAACAACGGACGTTTCAAAATATTTTTACTGTAAAAATACATTACTAATATGATTGCAATCGCCGCACCGTGACTCGCAAGTCCTTGAAATCCTGTAAATTCCCAACCTTGAATAAACAAAATACTCTCATTAGCATTTTCACGAATAGGTAATAGTATTTCTACTAGATGATTTCTGTAATATTCCCAGTCATAAAAGAATACGTGACCTAGACGAGCACCGAGCAAAGTTGCAAGTACAGTCCAGATAAATAAAGTATCAAGGTTTTCTATCGGTTCATTTTCACGTT
>JBBSRP010000172.1:0-6308 GCA_038242935.1 Flavobacteriales bacterium | reverse complement strand
TTTAAAGCTCAAATGAATGAAATGGCGGTCAATCTTGAATTTGAAAAGGCGCAGCGCATAAAAGAAAAAATTGATGTTCTACAAAATTATCAATCGCGTTCTCTTGTGTCCAATCCGAAAATTAAAAACCTAGATGTTTTCTCGATAATCTCTGATCAAGATTCGGCATTTGTCAACTTTATTCAAATTTCGCATGGATCGATTATCAGATCTCATACAATGGAACTGAAGAAGCAACTTGAAGAAACCGACAAAGAATTATTGGAACTTGCTATTGTTGAGATACGTGAACGGTTTGGACTTCTCACTCGTGAAATTCTTGTACCGTTTGAAGTTGAAGTAGGTGAGGGTATAAAAACGACCGTTCCTCAGTTGGGCGACAAAAAAGAAGTGCTTGATTTGTCCATCAGAAATGCCAAGTATGTTAGGATTGAGAAATTAAAACAGTTGCAAATTGTTGATCCAGATAGGCACGCAAATCGTATTATGGCGCAGATGAAAGCTGATTTACGTTTATCCCAGGAACCACGACATATTGAATGTTTTGATAACTCGAATATTCAGGGAACAAATCCTGTGGCTGCCTGCGTGGTTTTTAAAGATGGAAAACCAAGCAAGAAAGATTATAGACATTTCAATATCAAAACTGTTGAAGGGCCTAACGATTTTGCTTCTATGGAAGAAGTAGTTTATAGAAGATACAAACGAATGCTTGACGAAGAGCAGCCTTTGCCGCAACTGATAATTATTGATGGTGGAAAAGGGCAATTGTCATCTGCATTGACTAGTTTGGAAAAATTGGATTTGCGAGGAAAAATTGCAGTTATCGCGATTGCCGAACGATTGGAAGAGCTTTTTTATCCTGATGATCCTATTCCATTATATCTCGATAAAAAATCGGAAACGCTCAAAGTTATTCAGCAATTGCGAAACGAAGCACACCGTTTTGGACTCGCGCATCACCGTAATAAACGAAGTAAAGCAGCGTTAACATCATCACTAGAAACAATTCCAGGAATCGGCGAAAAGACAATGCAAACCCTCATAAGTCACTTTAAATCCATGAAACGAGTGAAAATGGCAGAAGAAAAAGACATTGCTGCGGTGATAGGACTTTCAAAAGCCAAAAAAATTATGGACTTTTACGCTGATACCCCAAAAGATTTATGAAAAATATTTTCTTAACGCTCTTATTAACTCTATTATTTTCAAGTTCTTTCGCACAGCAAACGGTCGATTCTTTGCAGCTTAATAAAATTCCACCAAGAATAGGGTTAGTTTTAAGTGGTGGAGGCGCGAAAGGTTTTGCTCATATCGGCGTGCTCAAAGTTCTGGAAGAGGCAAATATAAAAATTGATTTTATCGGCGGTACATCTATGGGTGCTATTATCGGCGGACTGTACGCATCTGGATACAATGCATCTGAGATAGATTCAATCTTTAAAACAACCGATTTTGACGCTCTCATTCAAGATCAGATTCCCAGATCTTCAAAAAATTATTATATAAAGCGTAATGACGAACGATATGCACTTGTTCTTCCAGTCGATAACTTCAGAATAGGTGTGCCTACAGCTTTTTCTAAGGGCTTATATACTTATAATCTTTTATCAAAATTATTGCACTCAGCAAGAGATATTAAAGACTTTTCTCAACTTCCAATTCCGTTTTTATGCATTGCGACGGATATAGAAACGGGCGAGGAAGTTTTGCTAAACAAAGGATATTTGCCTCAAGCAATCTCCGCCTCAGCTGCTTTTCCATCACTTTTTGCACCTGTCGAGATTGACGGACGATTACTGGTAGATGGCGGTGTTAAAAATAATTACCCAATTAATGAAGTGCTAAAAATGGGTGCCAATTTTATTATTGGCGTTGATGTTCAGGATGGATTAAAAACGCGAGAAAACCTTAGAGGTGCAACAAGAATATTGGTACAAGTAACAAGTCTTTCGATGAATGAGGGAATGAATGAAAAAATAAATAAAACAGACATCTATATTAAGCCTGATATTAAAGATTATGGTGTAATATCTTTTACAGAAGGGAATCAAATTATTGAAAAGGGTGCAGAAGCGGCAGAAGAAGTTATCGAACAACTTAAAAAGATTGGAACTGCAGGATATGTTAATAAAGGAAAAAAAGAAGTCAGCAATGAAGTAATTGTGGATAAAATAAACATTAATCCATTAGAAAATTACACCAAGTCATACGTTTTAGGGAAAATTGGAATTAAAGATCAAGAATCTATTACTTATGAGGAGCTGAGAAATGGAGTGGATAATCTTGCGGCTTCTAGAGATTTCAGCACCATCAGTTATACGATCGATCATGACAAAGAATGTGGCGAAACATTAAACTTTAAACTTACCGAAAATCCAATAAAGACATATTTTAAAGTTGGCGCCCATTACGATGGACTATATAAAACTGCTGTGCTGGCAAACTTAACACGAAAGAAATTTTTATTTAAAAATGATGTGATTTCGCTTGATGCAATTGTGGGAGATAATATTCGGTATAATTTTGATTATTATATAGATAATGGTTTCCATTTTAGCTTTGGCGTTAAATCGAGCTTCAGCACCTTTAGTCGGAATGTCGGTACTGATTTTAGTGAAGGCGAATTGCTAGAATTACTTGGAGTAAATTCTATTAATATCAATTTTAATGATTTTTCTAATGCTGTTTACCTCCAGACAATTTTTGCTCATAAGTTTGTACTTGGTTTAGGCGTGGAAGTCAAGCACCTAAAAATTAAATCGGAAACACTCAGTAATAGCAGTCCTGATTTTGATAATAGTACTTATCTAAGTGCCTTTGGATATTTAAGATATGATTCATACGACAATAAGTTTTTTCCGAAAAAAGGTTGGTACGCTTCGGGAGATTTCCAATATTACCATTCATCGACCGATTTTTCTCGAAATTTTCATCCATTTTCAATAGCCAAAGCAGATGCAGGATATGCGCATACAATTTCCAAAAACTTTTCTGTCAATTTTCAAACAGAGGCGGGATTCAAAATTGGAGCAGATAGTGTCCCTTACTTTGATTTTATATTAGGAGGATATGGCTTTGAACCGTTAAATAATATTAAACCATTTTACGGTTTTGATTTTTTAAGCCTTTCTGGAGACAGCTACATCAAATCAACGTTGACATTCGATTTCAGCTTTTTTAGAAAAAATCATTTGAACGCGGGAATAAATATGGCAAGTATAGCAGATGGATTATTTGAAAGCCCAGATTGGCCTTCTGCCCGCAAACATATAGGATATTCTGTAGGTTATGGTCTAGAAACAATACTTGGACCAATGGAAGTAAAATACACTTGGTCACCGGAGTTGTCAAAAGGATTTACCTTTTTTGCTATTGGGTATACTTTTTAAGGTGCCGATATCTTTCTTCACAACTTGAGATAAACTTAGTAAGTTGTAAAATAATTTTAGCCTAGAAAAATCAACACTGTAACTGATTTAGAATCGAGTTACTAATTTTCAAAACTATTTTTCGAATAATTTCTAGGAGCTATTCGCGCTATTCACTACAATTCCTCGTGGCGCTGCTTTTTTTCCAGTGGCACACAAGGAGCTTCCGTTGGTCGCTCTTCTGTGCCAGGAAAAAATTGCACCGCTGCCTGCGGGATTTACGCTACTATCACGGCTATGAGAATTCGTTGCTATTGAAATTTAGTGTGTAAACGAAATGACTTTATTTCTAAAAAATTTTAATCGTGCAGTTTTGAAATTGATAATCTTGAATATGGAATAGGCAGATTTTATAATCCTGATGTTTTATCCGAATTAGCTTATTCCATTTCGCCTTATCGGAACCCCTTAAAATTTAGAGGAAAACTTTAGGAAGCTACTCTCCAATTATCGCAAAAATTTTAAGTATTTTAGTTAAAAAAAATGCCAGAATTACCAGAAGTAGAGGGTTTCAGATTGTATATCGACAATACCGCCCTGCATCAGAAAATTAAGAAATTTGAATGTCGCGATAATCGCTTGCTAAAAGCTTCCACAGAAGATTTTGAAAAATATCTTATCAATCAGGAACTTTCCGAAACAGTAAGAATCGGAAAATATTTATTTGTCAAGACTACTGGTAAAAAGATTTTAGTAATTCACTTCGGTATGACTGGCCGTCCCAACTATTATAAAGAGGAAGATGATCGCCCAAAATATGGACATATTGTGCTTACTTTCCAAAATGGATTTCATTTTGCCTACGAGAACAAACGTAAATTTGGTTGGTGGGATCTAATCGATTCCATCGAGGATTATAAGTTAGCTCATAAACTTAGTGACGACGCAAGAGATTTGAGTCTGAAAGATTTCAAAAGTTCCTTAGAAAACAGAAAAACTTTTATCAAGAGCGTATTGGTGGATCAAAGTGTGGCTGCCGGTGTAGGAAATTGGATGGCCGACGATATTTTGTACCAATCCAAAATCCATCCTAAGACAAAAGTGCAGGATCTGTCGGAAAAAGAAATTGAAGATATCTTTAAAGCAATGAAAAATGTAATTGAAATAGCCATAAAAAACGACGCTCATTATGATGATTTTCCCGACTACTTTTTGATTCACAACAGGAAAGAAGGTGCGACTTGTTTTCATACTGGAGGAATAATAGAGAAAATAAAAGTGGGCGGGCGCTCTACCTATTTTTCACCAGAATGGCAGAAAATAAAGAAATAGAGTGGATGCATTAACAAAGTTGTGGACATATTATATCGTCTGATCTTTAAGTGAATTTTGAAAATGATTGCCAGATAAATATATTAGTTATCACTTTTAAAATTTAGATTCATATTATGGCGCGGATTACAAATCCGCGCCATCGAGTTTTAACCAGAAAGTCACTAAAACTTTTATATTATGAATCTTTATATATTTGTACCAATAACAAACTAATGATTATGACAACGATAACCATAAATAAGCGAACCAAAGCAGGAAAAACGTTGCTAGAATTGGCAAAGTAATTATCTGTTAATAATAAAGATATAGAAATAAGCGAGGAAAGTCCATACAGTCCTGAGTTTGTCGATAAAATTCTTGAAGCTGAAAAAAGAGGCAATTACAAAACTATTGATCCAGACGATGTATGGGGAAGTTTAGGATTGAAATAGAAGAGTTAGCAGACACGCATTTGAAAATGCATTACAAAGCTGGGAATCAAGCGAATATTAAAAAGATCGCTAAAATATTGAAGCAAACTAACCGAAACGCCTTTCGAAGGTATCGGAAAACCGGAGCCACTAAAACACAAGCTTTCTGGATTCTGGTCAAGAGAAATAAATAAAAAAAGATAGCTTGTTTATAAAGTCGATCAAGATATAGTAACTGTTTTTGTAATTGCAGCAATGGACCATTATTCAGATAAGTAACAAAGCAAGAAATCCCAATACTTAAATTTAGTATTGGGATTTCTTATTTAATAAATGACGAAATTCCTGTTTTTCTACAGCAAAAAGCTTCTCAATCGTTTTATTTTTTTACAAATAGCAGCTTGTTCTTACTTGTCTAATTATTCATCTCTTTCATGGCGAGAAAATCAAGTTCGCTTTTAAGATGCAATTTTTGTATATTTCTAACATTAAAAAATTGATTATTATGACAACCATAACCATAAATAAGCGCACTACAGCGGGTAAAGCATTGCTAGAATTGGGAAAGTTATTAGCTGTTAACAATAAGGATATAGAAATAAAAGAGTAGAGTCCATACAATGCTGAGTTTGTCGAGAAAATTCTTGAAGCTGCAAGGAATGTAGAGCGTGGGAATCATAAAACTATTGATCCAAACGATGTGTGGGGAAGTTTAGGATTGAAATAAGCCAAGTAGCTGAAAAGGATTTTGCTAAGCATTAGATGCCTCCTGATTTTGCCCACTGCCAAGTCTGACTAAAGCTTGCTAAAGGAAGTAGTAGAAATAAAATCTTGATTGTGTATTTCATAGAATTGATTATTTTTTTTGAATTTTTAGATTGCTTGTTTTCCCAACAGAATCTTTCACTACAAGCAGATAAATTCCAGAAGAATATCTACTAATATCTATGGTATTTAAATCTGCGGTTAATTGTCCTGTAGCAACTTGAGATCCAAAGCTGTTATACAAATTATAAGTACCATCAAAGTCAAGATTTATGGTAACTGTTCCAGAACTCGGATTAGGATAGGCTTTTAAAGTGTTTTTTGACTCAAAACTCTCTGTAGACAAAACTTGACAAGTATCACTACCAAATTTGGCAACAAAAAAATCTACCTGTGGCCCTGGATTTTGCAAGGTTTCATCACCAAC